>JAYVYH010000266.1:0-11115 GCA_043784385.1 Caulobacteraceae bacterium
CCGCGCGGTGTTGTTCTTCAACAGCTTATCGGGATGCACCAGGCCCAGGGCGACGAGGCCGTAGATCGGCTCGACGCTGTCGATCGAATGGCCGCCGGCCACCGGCACGCCGGCCGCCGCGCACACCTCGGCCCCGCCGGCCAATATCGCCGCGATGGTCTCGACCGGCAGCTTGCCGACCGGCATGCCGACGATGGCCAGGGCGAAGATCGGCGTCGCCCCCATCGCATAGACGTCCGACAGCGCGTTGGTGGCGGCGATCCGGCCGAAGTCGCGCGGATCGTCGACCACGGGCATGAAGAAATCGGTGGTCGCCACCAGGGCCTGGCTGTCGTTCAGCCGCCACACCGCCGCGTCGTCGCTGGTCTCGGTCCCGACCAGCAGGTTGGGGAACACCGCGGCTGCCGGCATGCTGGCCAATATCTCGCGCAGCACCTTGGGCGACAGCTTGCAGCCGCACCCGCCGCCGTGGGCCAGGGAGGTCAGGCGAACCGGCGCCTCCATCATCGCTTCGCTCATTGGTTCAGGCTCCCGCTAGTCAGCCGCTCGGCGATCCGGGCGGCGGCCAGGTCCAGGCTGGCGGCGTCCAGATCGTCCACGGCGAACGTCTCCAGGCAGGGCCTCGTCTCGCTACGCCGCGACCGTTCATAGGCCGGATCATAGTGATGTTCGATCAATCCGGCCGCCAGTCCGACGAAATTTTCCGCCTGGGCCAGGGCGCGCCAGTCGTCCAGCCGCCCTCGACCATGGTGGATGGGCAGCTTGACCAGGGTGGCTTCCAGGGCGCCCGGATCGGCGATGATGTCGCCATAGGCCCGGGTCAGATAGCGGGCGCGTGCCTCACGCGGCGCGGCCAGTTCGATACGCGGCGCGCTCAGCATCGCTTTCCACAGAGTGGGCGGCACGTTCAGTTTGCCGACTTTGCTGGATTCGGCCTCGACCAAAATCGGTCGGCTCCGGTCCAGGCCGTCGAGCTGGGCCAGCAGCGCCGACTCGAAGCCCTTCTGGTGCGGCTGAACGGTCCCCGCCACCAGCCCGAACAGCGATCCGCGATGTGCCGCCAACCCCTCCAGGTCCAGGGTCTGAATCCCCAAAGCGTTGAGACGATGCAGCACCTCGGTCTTGGCCACGCCCGTGTAGCCGTCGAGCAGGATCACCTTGAAATCGGGCTCGGCGTCATACAGCGCGGCGCTGACCCGGCGGCGATAGGTCTTGTAGCCACCGACCAGCAGGCTGGGGCGCCATCCCACTTGCTCCAGCACCGTGGCCATGGCGTTCGACCGCTGCCCGCCCCGCCAGCAGTAGACCAGCGGCGCCCACGATCCGGGCTTGTCGCTCAGCCTGTCTTCCAGGTGCCGGGCGATATTGCGCGCCACCAGCGCCGCTCCGACCCGCCGCGCCAGGAACCGCGACTGCTGCACATAGATCGTCCCGACCCGCGCCCGCTCGTCGTTGTCCAGCACCCACAGGTTTATCGCCCCCGGAACATGGTCCTCGGCAAACTCCGCTGGACTTCGTACATCGACGATGTCGTCGAACCCCGAGAGCGTCTCGGGCTCGACCGTGGAGAGGGTCTGGATCAAGCCGCCTCGAAGATCGCCGCTATGCCCTGGCCGCCGCCGATGCACATGGTTTCCAGACCATATTTGACGTCGCGGCGTTTCATCTCGCGCAGCAGATTGGCCAGGATCCGCCCGCCGGTGGCGCCGATCGGGTGGCCCAGCGAAATGCCCGAGCCGTTGACGTTCAGCAAGTTGCGGTCGTCCCAGCCCCAGCCCTTCAGCACCGCCAGCACCTGCGGCGCGAACGCCTCGTTCAGTTCCACCAGGCCGATGTCGTCCCAGCTCATGCCCGAGCGGGCGAACAGCCGCTCGACGGCCGGCACCGGGCCGATGCCCATGCGCGAGGGCTCACACCCGGCCGCGGCCCAGCCGACTAGCCAGCCCATCGGCTCCAGGCCCAGTTCCTCCAGCTTGTCCTCCGCCACCACCAGGCAGGCGGCGGCTGCGTCGTTCTGCTGGCTGGCGTTGCCGGCGGTGACCACCCCGTCCTTCTCCAGCGCCTTCAGCTTGCCCAGGCTCTCGGCCGTGGCGTCGGGCCGGAAGCCCTCGTCCCTGGCGAAGGTAATCGGATCGCCCTTCTTCTGCGGCACCGGCACGGTCACCAGCTCGTCGTCGAACTTGCCTTCGGCCCAGGCCTTGGTGGCCCGCTGATGGCTGGCGGCGGCATATTCATCGCAGGCCTCGCGGCTGATCTGGTAGTCGCGAGCCAGGTTGTCGGCGGTCTCGATCATGCCGCTGATCACGCCGAACCGGCTGATCGGCTGGCTCATCACCCGCCCGCGCGCCAGGCGGTCATACATGGTCACCGACCCGGCCCGAGCCCCGCCGCGCATGTCGGTGGTGTAGTATTCGGCGTTGCTCATGCTCTCGACGCCGCCGGCCACCACCACGTCGGCGGCTCCGGTCTGGACCATCATCGCCGCGTCGATCACTGCCTGCAGGCCGCTGCCGCAGCGGCGATCGAGCTGATAGCCGGGCACCGAGATCGGCAGGCCTGCCGCCAGCGCCGACCACCGGGCGATGCACGGCGCCTCGCCGTTGCCATAGCCCTGGGCGAAGATCACATCGTCGATCTTCTCGGGGTCGATCCTGGTGCGCTCGACCAGCGCCTTGAGGATCACCGCCCCCAGATCGCCGGCCGTGATGCTGGCCAGCGCCCCTTGGAACTTGCCCACCGGGGTGCGGATCGGCGAGACGATGGCGGCGCGTTTCATGGGGATATCCTCCAAAACTTTGAGACGAGTCCGTGCCGAGGGAATGAGCGGCGGTCAAGAGCGCGAAGGGTAAAGACCATGGCCGGAAGCCAGGACTACGCGAAGGATCCGCGCAACGAGGGCGTGCTGATCCATCTGAACGGCCGCATGGTCCCGCGCGCCGAGGCGATGGTGTCGATCTTCGACGCCGGGTTTTCGATGGGCGACGGGGTCTGGGAGGGACTGCGCCTGCACCGTGGCCGGCTGCTGTTCCTGGAGGCGCATCTCGACCGCCTGTGCGAGGGCGCCAAGGCCATCGCGTTCAAACCGCCCCTCGACCGCGCCGCCATCGAGGCGGCCCTACGGCAGACGCTCGAGGCCAACAACATGACCGACGGCGCCCACATCCGGCTGATGGTCACCCGAGGCCTGAAGACCGACGTCAACCAGGACCCTCGCAATGCGCTCGGTGTTCCCACGGTGGCGATCACCGCCGAATACAAGGCCACGCCCGAACGGCCGCCGGGCTGGGGCCTGCGGCTCTACACCTCGTCGATCCGCTGCACGGGCGCGGAGATGTTCGACATGCGGCTCAATTCCCACAGCCGCCTCAACCTGATCCGCGCCCTGCTGGAGGCGATCGACGCCGGCGCCGACGAAGCCCTGATGCTTGATCCCCAGGGCAAGGTCTCCAGCTGCAACGCCACCAACTTCTTCTTCGTCCGCGGCGGCGCGGTTTTCACCTCGGCCGGGGACTATTGCTTCAACGGAGTCACGCGCGGCAATGTCATCGCCCTGTGCCGCGCCGATGCCATCCCGATTGAGTTGGGCGCCTTTGACCTCGACCAGGCCCGGACCGCCGACGAAGCCTTCGTCACCGGCACCATGGCCGGCGTCACCCCGGTCTCTGAAATCGACGGCTACGCCATGACCGCCTCGCCAGGCCCGATCACCACGCGCATCGCCGCCCTCTACGAAGCCCTGAAAGACGCCGACGCCGCGCGCGGGGCCAAGCTCTGATGGAGGTTGAACCTGTCCGCATCGCCCTATGGTCTGGGCCGCGCAACATCTCCACGGCGATGATGCGGGCGTTCGAGAACCGGGCCGACACCGCGGTGATCGACGAGCCGTTCTACGCCGCTTGGCTAACCGCCAGCGGCGCCGATCACCCTATGCGCGAAGCGGTGCTGGCCGCCCAGCCAACCGACTACCGGACGGTGGTCGAGACGCTGCTGGGGC
Source organism: Caulobacteraceae bacterium (assembly GCA_043784385.1). Classification (GTDB taxonomy): domain Bacteria; phylum Pseudomonadota; class Alphaproteobacteria; order Caulobacterales; family Caulobacteraceae; genus Acaudatibacter. The sequence continues at coordinate 3,995 of JAYVYH010000266.1, forward strand.
CGGTCCCCGGCGGTCGGCCGATCTTCTACCAGAAGCACATGGCCCACCACATCACCCCGGACATCGACCTCTTCTGGATGGCCCAATGCCGCAACGCCTTCCTGATCCGCGAGCCCGAGGCGGTGCTGGCCTCCTATGCGGCCAGGCACGACGAGGTCAGCCTCGAAGCGATCGGCTTTCCCCAACTGGCGCGCTTGTTCGACCACGAGGCCCAAAGGCTCGGCGCGGCCCCGCCGGTGATCGACGCGCGCAATGTGCTGGCCAATCCGGCGGGTTCCCTGGCTGCCCTGTGCGCCGCCCTCGGGATCGAGTTTCTCGACGCCATGCTGAAATGGGCCGCCGGCCCCCGCGCCACCGATGGCGTCTGGGCGCCGGCCTGGTACGAGGCGGTCAAACGCTCCACCAGCTTCGCGCCGCCACCGCCGCCCGTCCGCCGCGAACACCTGCCACCCGACCTAGCCCGTATCGCCGAGGCGGCAGAGCCGTTCTACGAGGCCTTGGCCAAACACCGGCTCCGACCCTGAACGCGCCGCGCCTAGCCCTTGGGCAGTTTCAGCGGCGCCACTGCCGGCGCGTCTTCCCAGCCGCCGCCGAGCTGCTGGAACACCGTGATCTGGTCCGAAGCCAGGGTCTGGTCGGAGAGCGCCACGGCCTGGTCGGCGGTGATCTTGGCCGACTCGGTAGTAAGCAGATCGAGGAAGCTCGCCGATCCGGCCTTGAACTGGATGTCGGCCAGCCGATAGGCGTCGCCCGCGTCTCTCTGGGCGTCGATCAGCGAGTGATGGCGGCTCAGTTCGGCGTCATAGGCCGACAAGGCCGTCTCGGTGTCGCGCAGCGCGCCCAGTACCGTGGAGTCGAAACTGGCCAGCGCCGCCGAGGCCTGGGCGTTGGCCTCGCGGATGTGGGCCCGGGCCACCAGAATGTTGGGAAAGCTCCAGCTCAGCACCGGCCCCACCGAGTAAGCGGTGCTGTTGTAATTGCCGAGACTGGCCGAGGAGACCAGCGAGTCGGCGATCGTGCCGCCGAGGCTGATGGTCGGATAGAGGTCGGCCGTGGCCACGCCGATCCGGGCCGTCGCCGCCGCCAGCAGACGCTCGGCCTGGCGGATATCGGGGCGCCGGCGAAGCAGGGCCACGCCGTCGCCGACCGGCAGGGGCCGTGTCAGGGTCGGGGGCGCCGCGCAGGCGGCGGCCTCGGCGGGGATCTCCGCCGGAGGTTTGCCGATCAAGGCGGCCAGGGAAAACAGCGCCGCGCGCCGCTGCCCGTCCAGCGGCCCGACCGCCGCCTTGGCCTGATTGAGCAGAGCTGACTGGCGGTCGAGGTCGAAGTCGGACAGCGCCCCGGCGTCGCGTTCGACGCGGGTCAGATCATAGGCGTTTTGCAGCAGGTCTACCGAACGGCGCGCCACCGCGACCTGGGCGGCATAGCCGCAGGCTTGGGCGTAGGCGTTGGCGGTCGCCCCGGCCACGGTGACGCGCACCACGTCCTCGGCGGTTCTGGTGGCGTCCAGATTGGCCCGGGCTGCTTCGATGGATCGGCGCACCCGGCCGAACAGATCCAGTTGGTAGGAGGCGCTGAAGGCGCCGCTGTAGGTGGTCAGGGCCGGGGCGCCGATCGCGACCTGGCTGGCCGAGCGGCCATAGGCCGGCGTCGCGCCCGAAACGGTCGTGCCGGGGAACCGTCCGGACCGGGCCTCACCCAGCACGCCCTCGGCATAGGCCAGATTGGCGGCGGCCACCTTCAGGTCGCGGTTCTCGTTCAGGGCCTGGGCGACCAGGCGGTCGAGCACGGGGTCCTGATACAGGCGCCACCAATGATCGGGCAGGGGGTCGTTTTTGACGTCCGCCATCGCCCTCGCCGAGAGGAACTCGCCTTGGGCGCCAGCTGGAGTTTTCGGCGCCGCATAACGGGGGCCGACCGCGCACCCGCTCACCAGAACGGTCAACGCCAGCAGGCCCCATCGCGTCGCCTTCGGCGGGGCGTCGATCATTCCCCGGGCTCCGGCCGGGGTTCGGGGCGCTTGAGCAAGGCCCGCAGCCTGGGCTTGGGCAGCCGGTCCGAGAGCCCCCGGAACACGATGAAGAACACCGGCGTGAACAGCAGGCCAAAGCCGGTCACCCCGATCATGCCGAAGAACACCGCCACGCCCAGCGCCTGGCGCATTTCGGCCCCGGCCCCTGACGCGAAGGCCAAGGGCGCCACGCCTAATATGAAGGCGAACGAGGTCATCAGAATCGGCCGCAACCGGGTTCGCCCGGCCTCCATGGCCGCGTTGGCTCGGCTCAGTCCCTGTTCGTTTTCGCCCTGGCGGGCGAATTCCACGATCAGGATGGCGTTCTTCGAGGCCAGGCCGATCAGCACCACCAGGCCGACCTGGGTCAGGATATTGTTGTCCAGGCCGCGCAGGTTGACCCCGACCATCGCCGCCAGCAGGCACATCGGCACGATCAGGATCACCGCGAACGGCAGGCTGACGCTCTCATACAGTGCGGCCAGCAGCAGGAACACGAACACCACCGCCGCGCCGAACACCAGCAGCCCGGTGTTGCCGGCCAACCGCTCCTGGTAAGCCAACTCGCTCCATTCGTAACCATAACCCGGAGGCAGGCTGGCCCGGGCCAGCCGCTCCATGGTGTCGAGCGCCTCGCCGCTCGAATGGCCAGGCGCGGCGTCGCCGGTGATCTCGGCCGAGGGAAACAGATTGTAGCGCAGCACCCGATAGGGGCCGGTCAGGTGTTGCAGGGTGACCAGGCTGCCCAGGGGCACCATCGCCCCGGTTTTCGAGCGGGTCTTCAACTCTGTCAGCCGGCTCTCATCGTCGCGGAAGGTGGTGTCGGCCTGGGCCAGGACCTGGAAAGTGTGGCCGAACAGGTTGAAGTTGTTGACGAAGGTCGAGCCCAGATAGGTCTGCAAGGTATCGAACACGCTGGTCGGGTTGACCCCCAGGATCTGCGCCTTGGCGCGGTCGATGTCGACGAACAGTCTGGGCGTCCTGGTGTTGAAGGTGACGAAGGCCGAACCGATGGCCGGCTCGCGGCCGGCGGCGGCGGCCAGGTCGCGGGTCGCCGCCTCGAGGGCCTTGGGGCCATGGCCGCCCTGGTCCTGGATGATCATCTTGAAGCCGCCGGCGGTGCCGATGCCGCGCACTGGCGGGGGCACGATGATCTTGACGTCGGCCGCGGTGATCGGCGCCACCCGCTTCTGCAGATCCGCCATTACCTGTTTGGGGTTCAGCCCCATGGCGGCGCGGGCCTCGAACGATTTGAGGATAATATAGATCTGGCCGCTGTTGGAGGCGGTGGTGCCGCTGGTGGCGTCGACGCCGGCGTAGATGGAGGCGGCCTCAACGGTCGGCGCTTCGCGCAGGCGATGGGCCACATCCCGCACCACCTCGTCGGTTCGGCCCAGTGACGAACCGGGCGGGAGGGTGATCGCCACCAGCAAATTGCCCTGGTCCTGGGCCGGGATGAACCCCTTGGGCGTCACCGCGAAGTCCCAGCCCGCCAGGGTGACGAGCCCGGCATAGACCACCAGCATCAGCACCGTCATCCGCAATACCCGTCGGATCAGCCTGGCGTAGGCGCCCGCCAAACGGTCGAACGCCGTGTTGAACCCATCGGCGAACCGACGGAACGGAGAGGGCCGCCCGGCGCCCTCGGCCGCCGCTTTGTGGGGGCGCATCAGCAGGGCCGCCATGGCTGGTGACAAGGTCAAGGACAGCACCAGCGAAATCACCGTCGAGGAGGCGATGGTCAGGGCGAACTGGCGGTAGAACTGCCCGGAAATGCCCGGGATGAAGGCGGTAGGGATGAACACCGCCATCAGCACCAGGGCGATGGCCACCAGGGCGCCGCCGACCTCGTCCATGGTCTTGTGCGCGGCCTCGCGTGGCGACATGCCGTCGCGCAGGTGCCGGTCGATGTTTTCGACCACGACGATGGCGTCGTCGACCACGATGCCGATGGCCAACACCAGGCCGAACAGCGACAGGCTGTTGAGCGAATAGCCGAACGCGCCAAGCACCGCGAAGGTGCCGATCAGCGACACCGGGATGGCCATGATCGGGATCAGCGCCGCCCGCCAGGACTGCAGGAAGAACAGCACCACCAGCACTACCAGGGACACGGCGATGAACAGGGTTTTTTCCACCTCGTTGATCGAGTCGCGGACATACTGGGTCGGGTTGAAGATCACCCGGTAGTCGAGACCGGGCGGGAAGCTCTGCTTGAGGGTCTCCATGGTCGCCTTGACCGCGTTCACGGTCTGCAGGGCGTTGGATCCAGGCTGTTGCAGGACCCCCATCGCCACGGCGTTCTTCTCATTCATATAGGCGTTGGTGCTGTAGTCCTGCGCCCCGAGCTCCACCCTGGCGACGTCGCCGATCCGGGTTACTCGGCCGGCCGGGTCGGTCTTGACGATGACGTCCGCGAACTGCGCGGTGGTCGAGAGACGGCCCAGCGCCTGGACGTTCAGCTGGTAGGCGCTGGTTATCGACGCGTCCGGTGGCTGGCCGATGGTCCCGGCGGCGACCTGGACGTTCTGGCCTTTCAGGGCCGCGACGATGTCCTCGACGGTGAGATTCCGAGCCGCCGCCCGGTCGGGATCGATCCAGATGCGCATCGCGTAGTCGCGCGCCGCCCGGCTGCCGACGTCGCCGACGCCCGGGATCCTGAGCAGCGCGTCCCGCACGTGCAGCCCGACATAGTTGGCGATGTATTTCTGGTCGAGCGAGCCGTCCGGCGAAAACGTATGCACCGCCATCAGGAAGTCGGTGGAGGCCTTGCGCACGGTGACACCGGCGGCGTTGACCTCCGCGGGAAGGCGCGGTGTCGCCGCCGACACCCGGTTCTCCACCAGCACCTGCGCCTGATTGGGGTCGGTGCCCAGCTTGAAGGTCACGGTGATATTCAGGTGGCCGTCGCCGGTTGCCTGGGACGAGAGATAGAGCATGTTCTCCACCCCGTTGATCTGCTCCTCGATCGGCGCGGCGACGCTGTCGGCCAGGGTCTCGGCCGAGGCGCCCGGATAGTTGGCCTGGATGCTGATGGTCGGCGGGGTGATGTCCGGATACTGCGACACCGGCAGGTTCGGAAAAGCGATCGCCCCCACCAAGGTAATCAGGATCGCGATGACGCTCGCGAACACCGGCCGCTCGATGAAGAAGTGGGAAAACGGCATGACCCGCGCCCGTCCCTACCGCGCCGCGTCGGCGGAGGTCGCCGTGGAGGCCGGCGGACCGGGCTCGAGCGGCCGTGCCGTCGCCGGCATGGCCACGATCTGGCCTGGAACGGACTTGACCTTATGGCCCACCTGGGCGCGCTGCACACCGTCGATGATCACGTGGTCGCCGGGCGCGAGGCCGCTGCGCACGACCCGCAGGCCATCGGTCAGGGGTCCTAGGTCCACGGCCGTTACGCGCGCCACGCCGTCCGCGCCGACGATGTAGACCACCTGGCGCTCCTGGTCGGTGACCACGGCCCGGTCGGGTATCAACAGGGCCGGATAGGAACCCGATCCCAGCAGCCGCATGTGGCCGAACATGCCCGGGGTCAGGAAATGGTCGGGATTGGGCACCACCGCACGGCCGCGGATCGTGCCCGAGCCCGTGTCCAGGGCGTTGTCGACGAAGTCCATGTGACCTTTCCAGCGATAGGTCGGCTCGTCCTGCAGGCGGATTTCCACCGGATTGGCCTGCCGCCGCGACGAGGCCCGAGTGCCGGCCTGGTTCTCCCGCTGGTATTTCAGATACAGCGCCTCCGACCCGGTAAAGGTAAAGCGGATCGGGTCGAGGTTGACGATATTGGTCAGCACGGTGGTGTCGGCGGTGACCAGATTGCCCGGGGCCACCCGGCGGTCGGACACCCGGCCGCTGATCGGGGCCAGGACCTGGGTGAAGGCGACGTTGAGGGCGGCCGCCCGAGCGGTGGCCTGGGCGCTGATCACGTCGGCGGCGGCCTGCCCTTGGGCGGCGACCAGGGTGTCATAGGTCTGCTCGCTGATCGCCTTGGCCGCCAGCAGGGTCTGGCCCCGCGCCGCCTGCGCCTTGGCGTTTTCCATCGTCGCCCGGGCCCGGGCTTCCTGGCCCCTGGCCTGGTCGAGGACAGCCTGATAGGGACGCGCGTCGATGGTGAACAGGCGCTGGCCCTGCTTGACGTAGTCGCCGTCCTTGAATCCGACGCTGACCAGATAGCCGGAAACCCGGGGGCGAACATCGACCGAATCGATGGCCGCGAACTGGCCGACATAGTCATCCCAGTCGATCACACTCATCCGCAGCGGCGTGGCGACGGTGACCGTGGGCGCCGGCGCGGGGGGAGGGGCTTGCTTGCCGGCGCAGCCGGCCAGCGCCGCGCTCAACAGCAGCACCCCACACAGCGCGGGCGAAACTGACAAGGACAAGGACAAGGTACGCATGGACGCGTCTCGAATGGCGACGTGAAGTCGATGGACAGACCCAGGCCCGGTCATCCCCCAAAAAGGCGCGGCTTGGCGCCGCCTCGCCGGACCCGCGCCGCTTTAGACACCAACCATCCCCGTGCGGCAATGGCGCAAGGTCCGGGATTCGTGGGCTGTTCAGATCGGCGGCGGCGTGCTCGGAATCACGTCCGGTACTTGGCTAGGGGGATTGGTGGATGACGGGCCGGATGAAAAGCCTGGGTTGGGGACTGGCGACCGGACTGGTCCTGGCTTTGCTCGGCGCAACCCCATCGCCGGCTAGCGCCGCGCCGCCGCCGGGCCTTGAGGCGATGCTCGGCTATCCGTTTCAGGACCACCTGGTCGCCGCGCCCCAAGGCGGAGCTATCGCCTGGGTCCAGATGATTCGCGGCGTACGCAACGTCTGGGTGGCGCGGGCTCCGGATTTCAAGCCGCGCCAAGTCACCCGGAATCAGGCCGACGACGGGCAAGAGCTGACCGGACTGGCCTTCTCGCCCGATACTAGGCGCCTGGTCTGGGTGCGCGGCGGCGATCACGACGCCAACTGGCCGGCCGAGGGTGGCCTTGCCCCCGATCCTACCGCCGACACAGACCAGCCGACGGTGACCATCTGGACCGCAGATATGGCTGGCGGCGCCCCGGTGAAGGTCGCCGAAGGCGAGTCGCCGACCATTTCCGCGAAGGGC
>JAYVYH010000267.1:0-2105 GCA_043784385.1 Caulobacteraceae bacterium
ATTGTACGCTTAGCGATTGGTGTGCAGGTGAGATTCTAGACAGCGACCTCGTCGACGCCATGGCGCAGACGTTGCTTGTTGCGACGTTGGCCTTCACACGGGGCGCCGCCAAGAAGGAAGCCCAAGATTGGTTGAGCCGCGTTCGCGCCTTTAGCCCGGAGTGGGAGCAGCTACGGGCGGCGTCCGCGACGCCGGAGGCTCCGCAGCGAGCCCTACCCCAGGTCGCGAAAGCCAGAAAGGCGCCTATCGCCCGGCCAAAGGAGCGAGTGAAGCTTGGCGTGGATCAATCTCGGTCCAGCACCCAAAAGATGCTGTCGCTATCCACGGCGCCCGGTAGGCGCGCAGATGACGTCAGCACATAGATGATCCGGGCGCTAACCAGAGTGGTGGAGTCGTTTGGAATGGCTAAATTCACAAGCCGGTTTCGCGGGTGTGACACCCCTCCGCGGCCTCGTCGGGGCAAATTTACCAGAGCCGCACGGGCGGGCCGATAAACCCCTGGCGTGGCAAACCGATCATGTCCCAACGCCTGGTGGAACGCGGATCGTCGAGAACACCGCGATCCCGGTTCGGCCGGGACCGGTCAGGCCGAACCGGGAGGCTGACGATCGGAGTATCGCCGGATGTGGCGACGGGCCTATCGCGATGCGCATCATCGCTCGTCAACTCGTGGGGAACAATTCGTCGCTTCGGCACTCGCTGTTGACCCTACCCGACGGATGCGACCGGCGAAATCAAAGCGATTTTAAGGGGCTTTCTCCCTCGACCTGCCCCAACGACCCACCATCCGCACAGCCGTTGCAGGGTCCGTGGCATCGCTTGAACGGTCCCCCGCGACAGCAGGCCCGGCAGGACCACATACCCCTGCTCGCCGAGCGTCCCGGTTTGGGCTGCCAAGCGCTCCCGAGATTGGGGCGTGGAGATTCGCTGCTGGGCGGCGATTTCTTGAGCCTCTCGGCTCATGGGATCCTCGGCCAATAAGGTCCGCAGTGTCTTGGGCGTGTCAGCTACCTGGGCTTCCTTGACCGCTTGATCTCTTGCTTGGAGATTGGTTAGTCCGACGCTCAGGGCCGACCGTCTCAACCCATCTGTCCTAACGGCTTGCCAGAGCACGTCAAGAGGTCGTCGCCCAGCATCTCAGTCGTCGAGAACGGATCGATGAATATACCACTAGTTTGTTACGGCGTTTTTTGGATGAGAACGTCGATCAACTCACGATCACCTCAAGGTTTGTGCGCTAAACCAAGCAAACCGGCACAAAAGAGAATGTGTAGGTCGCGAAACAGGGCCGGCTACTGCCAAGCCGCGCCATGGTCGTCGCCGCTCGGCACGAGGTGAATATCAAGACGACGACCAATCGCGGCTGCATAGCGGGCGATCATCTCGAATGTCGGCATTGGGAGGTAACCATTCGGGTTGCCATTTCCGCTTGTGTCAGACCAGCCGCCTGGCGCGCCGGCTCGAAGTTAACGGCCGAGAGATGGTGACATTCATCGACGACGCGCGGTTCGGGGATCCCCGCTTGTCAGTCGCCGTCGGTTCCAAAGAAGGCGGCGTTCGGCTTGCCGTCCGCCCCGTAGACCGGCCCGTGATCTCCGACCTCCCACACCTGATTCCAACTATCTACGATACCTACCCCCCGCAGAATCTCACCCATTTTCGCGAAGTTGGGATGGCTGAAGTGGACCAAGAGTGAGGCGCGGTCTTCCCACTGTTCGTAAACCTGAACACGAAGAGGTGCGCTCGGATCTGCGGCGAAGCAATAAGCGTGGCATCCCGCTTCCTCGTTTCGGGTGGCTATCTGGATCGGCGCCGTCAACCGCACGGCTTCGTCACGTTTTTCCAGGGTCGCGAAATCGAGCGTTGCGGCGACGATCACATGGGGCAACTGTATTTCCTTCTGGTTCGGCGCATTGCGGCGCCACCCGACGATACATCTCACACCAGTCGATTGTGAACCAAAATCAGATCACGGCGCGAACTAGGTTCTGTTGACGAAGTGCCTCACCCATAGTCGGATGGATGCGACGAGAATGAAGCCAAGGTAGCTGTCGGCGGTCTTATCGTAGCGGGTGGCCAGTCTGCGGCTGTGCTTGAGTTTTGAG
>JAYVYH010000268.1:0-2300 GCA_043784385.1 Caulobacteraceae bacterium
TAACACGTCTGACCCTGATAGGGGCAGGCTACATCGCGCTGGTGTGTCTGGTGCCGGAATTCCTGGCCGGACCCAATGGATCCTATGCGTTCGGCGGCACCTCAATTCTCATCGTCGTTTCGGTGACCATGGACACCGTCGCGCAAATTCAGTCTCATCTGTTGGCGCACCAGTACGAAGGCCTGATCAAAAAATCGAAGCTGCGTGGCGGGAGAACTCGCTAAACCAGCCGTAAAGTTAGGGAAGCAAATATGAACCTGATCCTTTTCGGACCGCCGGCGGCGGGGAAGGGAACGCAGGCCAAGCGGCTGGTCGAGACCCGCGGGCTGGTCCATCTCTCCACGGGAGACATGTTACGGGCGGCAATAGCGTCGGGATCCGAGCTGGGCCGAAAGGTCGAGGGGATCATGAGTCGTGGAGACCTGGTCACCGATGAAATTGTTATCGGGCTGATCGAGGAGCGTTTAGCCGCAGCCGACTCCGCTGGCGGTGCCATATTCGATGGCTTCCCACGCACCTTGGCCCAGGCCCAGGCTCTTGACACCATGTTGGCGCGCCGCGGGTCTCAGATTGATCAGGTCATCCGTCTTGCGGTGGATGAAACCGCCATCAAGGCCAGAATCGCCGGCAGGTTCGCCGACTCAGGTCGTCCTGACGATAATCCAGTGGCGTTTGAACAGCGCCTTGTGGCCTACAATCGCGACACCGCGCCACTGCTTCCCTATTACGAGGGCCAAAACAAGCTGGTGGATGTTGACGGCCTCGCCCCAGCGGATGAGGTGTCCAGCGCCATTGACGTGGCTCTGGAAAGAGCCGGCTGACGAGGCGCCTGTGTCGCCGGAATCTGAAGGTTTTATTGAGCCGTGGCATTGACGTCAGAGCGTCAATTCCTATAACATTCTCTTCCGCGAAAGAAGCGCGATCGGTCCGCTTGCCCCTGGGTTCTAGGAGGCGGGGCCGTTCGCGCCTTTTCGCGCTGTCAGATGTGCCCAGGAGAAAAGCTGCGTGGCCCGTATCGCCGGCGTAAATATCCCGACCAACAAGCGCGTTGTGATCGCGCTTCAGTACATTCACGGCATCGGACAAGCCAAAGCCCGTCAGATCGTCGATCGGGTCGGCATCATCGATAGCCGCCGCGTCAACCAACTCACCGATCAGGAAGTCATTCAGATTCGTGAAGTTATTGATCGCGACTATCAGGTGGAAGGCGATCTGCGTCGCGAGACATCGGTCAACATTAAGCGCTTGATGGACCTCGCCTGCTATCGCGGGCTGCGCCACCGAAAAGGGCTGCCCGTCCGTGGCCAGCGCACCCATACCAACGCCCGCACTCGCAAGGGTCCGTCCAAGCCGATCGCCGGCAAGAAGAAGTAAGAGAGGCGCCCCATGGCCAAAGAACCGGCGCGCGTCAAAAAGCGCGAACGCAAAAACATTACCTCTGGCGTCGCTCATGTGAACGCCTCCTTCAATAATACCATGATTACCATCACCGACGCCCAGGGCAACGCGATCTCCTGGTCAAGCGCCGGCGCCATGGGCTTCAAGGGGTCGCGCAAGTCGACACCTTATGCGGCCCAGATGGCAGCCGAGGACGCGGGCAAAAAGGCGGCCGAACACGGTGTTCGCACGCTTGAAGTAAACGTCTCCGGCCCAGGGTCGGGCCGTGAATCGGCGCTCAGGGCTCTGCAAGCCGCCGGCATGACCATCACAACCATTCGTGACGTCACGCCCATGCCGCACAACGGCTGCCGGCCGCCCAAGCGCCGTCGCGTCTAGTCTCTGAACTTTTCCCATTCATCGACGGCCGTTCGTCTATGGTCATCGAGCCCGCCCGAGGGATACCGATACGTGATTGAAAGAAATTGGAACGAACTCATCCGCCCTGAAAAGCCGATGATCGAGTCCGGCGCCGATGGCGCTCGCAAGGCCCGCATCATCGCCGAACCCCTGGAACGGGGCTTCGGCGTCACGCTCGGCAACTCACTACGCCGGGTCCTGTTGTCGTCGCTGCAGGGTGCCGCCGTCACCGCGATTCAGATCGACGGCGTCGTACATGAGTTTTCGTCGCTAGAAGGCGTTCGCGAAGACGTCGTCGACATCGTTCTTAACATCAAGCAACTGGCCCTGCGGATGCATTCCGAAGGTCCCAAGCGCATGACCCTGCGCGCTACCGGCCCCGGCGCGGTTACAGCCAGTCAGATCGATGCGCCATCTGACATCGAGATTTTGAATGGCAAGCACGTGCTGCTGACCCTCGATGAGGGCGCGTCTGTTCGCATCGAATTCACTGTACAGAACGG
>JAYVYH010000269.1:0-4189 GCA_043784385.1 Caulobacteraceae bacterium
GCGTGAGAAGCGAAACCGGAGAACTCATGATGACAGGCTCCAACCCTAAGGGGGAGCCCGACCGAATCACGAATCACGCACTCAAGGGAATCCCCCCGCAGTCAAGAGCCGCTTCAAGCGATTGCCGTGCAAGCGCCTTTCGAACGATTGCGGCCGCTTCGGGACGGGCTATTGTGAAGGAGTAAGATCTGCATGAGCGTCACGCAAAGCGAGTTATTCGAAGCGATGAGAGCCGCGACCGGGCTCACGGAGGATCGCTATGACCAAGCCGGCTGGACCGATCGTCACCGATCCTGGATCACTGGAGACCGCGATGATGGCCTATTGCGCGGCGGCGGGGCGGTGGGCCTGTCGCTGGGCAACCGCGGGCCGATCCGGTTCACCGCCAACGGCGCGTTACATCCCGAAATTCTGGAAGCTTACAGCCGACACGGCTTGACGGCTTGTATGTGTTCGAGGGCGTGCTGAAGGCTGACGAGCTGGCCGACATTGATGCCGACTTCCGCGATATCCAGGCCCGGCTGCCGGCGGAGCGGGGTTCGACAGTCGGCGCTCACGGGCGGCCGGCGCCAAGGCTGCTCATTGGCGCTATCCGATGAAGATGTTCGAGCCGGCGGCCGCCGCCGCCGCGCCGAGCGAGGTGGTCTTTCTGATCCTCGGTTCGCTTCAGTTCTTTGAGGCGTGCCTGAGAGTCTACGGTCATCCGGACCTGCTGGCGGTGGCTGCGGCCGTGAACGGCGACGACTTCGTTCCCTTCGACGAGGCGCTGTGGATGAAGGCGCCGGGCCTGGGCGCGTCGGTGGCCTGGTATCAGGACGGCTGGAACCATTGGGACAGCCCGGGCCTCGACGAGAGCTCGCACGGCTTCAACTTCATGGCCCAGCTCTATGGCGGCACCCCGGCCAACGGCCTGTGGGTGGTTCCCGGTTCCCATCGGCTGGGCAAGGTCGACATCAAGGCCTGGGTGGAGGCGGCTGGGACCGAGCTGTCGCCGGAGGCCGTTCCGCTGGTATGCGGTCCGGGCGACGTAGGCCTCACCAATCGCCAGGCGGCGCACGGCTCGTTCGCCAACACCCAGCCCCGACTGGCGGGTGACGGTCAACCAGGACTTCCATCGCCGTCTCTCGGTGCATGGCGTGATGGGCGGCGGCATGCACAACGCCCCGGCAATCTACGACGCCGCGCGGATCGCCGAGCGGGCGAAGTTGATCGGCTGGGCGCTCGACGCCCGACTCCTGCGCTTTCCGGACGAGGCGCCGTTCGTCTACGCGCCCCGCGCCCCGCGCCCCGCGCGGCGAGCGGCGAGCGGCGAGCGGCGAGACCTGGCTGTGGGACGACGCGGCCCGCGCCGCGATCGCCGACTACAACCTGCTGGATCTCGGAATCTGACGACGCCATGCGGCAATTCACCATTCACGTGGCCAAGACCCAGCTCTCTCGCCTCATAGCGGCGGCCATGTCGGGTGAGGACGTGGTGATCGCCAAGGAAAACAAGCCGATCGTCCGGCTGATCCCGATCCCGCAAGGCAAGTTCCGGATCGGTCTGCTGGCTGGGCGACTGACTGGCCCTGACCCCGATTTCCTGACCCCGATGCCAGAGGACGAACTGGGCCTTTGGGTGGGAGGGACCTGAGTTCCGTCCTCCTGGACACTCACACCTGGGCGTGGAATCCGATGGGAGACGACCGGCTGTCGTCCCGGGCCACGGCCGCCATCGTCGCCGCCGATACGGTTCTGGTCAGCGCGATTTAGTTCTTTGCAATCGGCCAGAAAGTCCGTCTGGGAAAGTGGCGGGAAATGGCCCCATTCGCCGACCGGTTGCCCGCCTTGCTCGAAGAACAGGGCGGTGTCGTCGCGGGTCTGGACGCCGACATCTGTCTGACCGCCGGCGTGATGGCACGGCCCTACCGAGCCTCCTTCGACCGCCTGCTCGCAGCTACGGCCTTGCGCCGTGGCACGCTGCTGATCTCGGCCGACACGATCTCCAATCGCCTACTCCACGGGATCTGGTGATCGGCCAGCCGATTTTCCGTCCCGTCCGGGAATAAAACGCTCCGCTCGCGGTCGTGATGGGCGACGCCAACCCAAGGAGCAAGGAGAGCTAGACCACGCCCTGTTCGCGTAGGTGTGCGACGGCTGCCGCGTCGTAGCCTAGCTCGGCGAGGATGTCGTCGGTGTGTTCGCCGAGCATCGGGGCTCGGTGATGGATCGCTCCTGGTGTGTCCGACAGGCCGACAGCCGCGCGGGCTATCGGGGCCGGTTTGGGCAGGCCAGGGTAGTCGACGTGCTGAAGGAAGCCCATGGCCCGCACGTGGGGATCGTCGAGCACCTGCTGAGGCTTGAGCACCTGGCCGGCCGGGATCATCGCCTGGCCGAGGATATCGAGGGCCTCGCTGGAGGTCCGTTCGGCGCACCACCGGCTCATGCGATCGGAAATCAAAACGCCGTTCCGGCCGCGTGAGATGTCATCCTGGAAGCGCGGATCGGCGAGCCAGCTGTCCTCGCCCATCAACTTGGCCCAACGCCGAAAGAGCGGCTGACCGACCACCTGGACGAGGATCCAGCTGTCGCGGGTCTTGAAGATGTCCACCGGCCCGGACGTCTGTCCACGATTGCCCGTGGGGACGCGATCAATCCCCAGAACCTCCTGCTCGATCAGCAGGCCGTTGCCGACCGTCAGGGCGGTCGCCAGCAACGCGCCTTCGACGACCTGACCGCGACCGGTCTGTTGTCTGGCCATCAGCGCCAGGGCCGTGCCGTAGGCGCAATGCAGGGCGGTGCCGAAATCCACCCACGGGGCCTGGAACCGGTAGGGACGCTCCCCGTCGCCTTCCGAGGTCATGTAGGCGGCGCCCGACATGACCTGGCCGATGCCATCGAACCCGACCCTGTCGCTGTAGGGCCCGCCGCGTCCGTAGGCGGTGGTCAGGGTCAGGATGATGTCCGGTTTGGTCGCGCATAGGCTCTCATAGTCGAGCTTCATGGCCGCCAGCGTTTGCGGTGGCAGATTGGCGATCACCACATCGGCGGTGGCCACCAGCCGGCGGACGACCTCCTGGCCGGCCGGTGTCATCGGGTCGAGGGTCATGCCGCGCTTGTTGCGGTTCATCTGCATGAACAGGCCGCCCTCCTGGGCCTCGGTCAGCGGGGCCTGGAAGCGGTCCTCGCCGCCGGTGCGCTTTTCGACGCGGATCACCTCCGCTCCGAAATCGGCCAGCAGCATCGCGCAGTATGGCCCGGCGATGTAGCGGCCGAAATCCAGGACGCGGACGCCCGACAGAACCCCGTTCATAGGCGATTACCTCTCGGCTCTATTTTCCCGAACGTGGCGGTTCCAGGTCGAAGACGATCGGGGTGGCCTTGGCGTCGAGGGCGGCGATGACCTCAGGGGTCAGGTCGTTGGCCATGTTGCCGGATAGCACTGTTTCGCGCGCCAGCAGCAGACCGCAGGCGTGGGCGCCATAGGCCTGGGTTATGAAGGGCTGGGCCTGCTGAAGCACTTGGCCGAAAGCCTTGGATTTGGTGGCGTCGATCTGGGCCGACCGATCGGCGGCCTTGGCCTGGAGAGCCTGGGCGCTGGCGTTGATCGCCTGGCCCTGGGCCTGGATCTGCATCGGCGACAGGGTGGCGCGCTTGGTTTCCAACGCCTTGCCCCGCGCCTCGAGACGAGCCTTTTCGGCGTTCAGGTTGGCCTGCACCTGGGCGGCCAGTTCGCGCAGGCGGGCGGTGGTGGCCTGGCCGACCTTGGAACGTGTGATCAGGGATTCCTGACTGAGCATGCAGACACCGATGACGAGGGGGCCGTTCGGAGCGGCCGCCACGACGGGTGCGGAGGCTGGCGCGGCCATCGGGGCGACGGTCGGCTTTAGCGGCGGGGCGGGAACGGCGGCCGGAGTCGGAGGGGGCGCCGCCCGGGCGGACTGGGCGGTCAGCAAGGTCAGGGCGGTCAGGCCTAGCAAGGCCGATTTGAACGAAGTCGCGGGCATGAAAATCCTTGTGGAGCGCATCTGGCGCCCGGCTGGCGCCTCCATAACCCGTCAGCCTCGACCGATATAGGGCATCTTGGTAGCCATCACCGTCAGGAACGGCACATTGGCCGTGAGCGGCAGGTTCGCCATCATCAGCACCGCATCGGCCACCGCCTGAACGTCCATCACTGGTTCGGGGATCACGCGGCCATCGGCCTGAG
>JAYVYH010000270.1:0-10742 GCA_043784385.1 Caulobacteraceae bacterium
GCCATGGAAGCCACAAACACCTTCGCCAAGCCAATGTTGTCGCGAATGTCGATCAACCCCGAACGAGCCAGGTCAGAAAGCATAGATCGCATCGCACTCGGCCCCGGCCGAACGAAGGACTTCAGACGGCGGCGGTTCGCCACGTCCACCCGGGTCGTGAACAGATCCTCGATAAAATGGACGATATCGAGGTAGGCGAACAGGTCGACCCCCGCGTTGGGCTCGATCTCGACCAGAATGTCGATGTCGCTATCGCTATCGGCCCTCTGATCGCCGCGAGCCCGCCGAGCCACTTCGCGGTCTTTTAGCGTGGAAATGACCTCTTCGCGATCCATGGCCGGGATATGGCGCAAGACGCCATCGCCGTCAGCGCCGTTGTTCCACGCGGGCTCCACCAGCTGGAAAGCGGTGTACGCCCTTACTCCGCACGACGCCCATCCCGACGTCCATGCGGCCATCCAGTCGGCGGAGCGGCCTGGGCGGCTCCCGGGCGACGATGCGTTCAC
Organism: Caulobacteraceae bacterium; assembly: GCA_043784385.1. Lineage (GTDB taxonomy): Bacteria > Pseudomonadota > Alphaproteobacteria > Caulobacterales > Caulobacteraceae > Acaudatibacter. The sequence goes on from JAYVYH010000270.1 coordinate 507, forward strand.
CGCCCGACCTAAAGTCGTTGACTAGGCGTCAGGGCAAAGGCTGTCCGCCAAGATCGCGAATGGGGCCGCGGGTCGCGCCGCAGGCCGCGCCGCGCAGGAGCGATTGGCGCGCGACGACGGCGAGCGTCGGCGCGGGTTCATGGAAGACTTCGATTCCAAAACGCGCAGCGTCGGCTTGGTCGAACACCGCGATCGTGTGAGCGGCGCACAGGGCGCGAATCTGGTCCGTGTTCAAGGCGGCCAGCTTGAGCACCAGCGGACGATTGCGTAGCAAGGAGTCGTTGCGCACCAGATCGACGGTGAACAGCGAGGCGCGGTCATCGACAAGAACCACGTCGACGGCGGCGTGCCGAATCTCCGCGTCGGCCATGGCGTAGGGATGGACGAAGGCGTGGGTCTGGATCGCCCGGACGGGCAGCAGAATTCCGGCTGACACCACGCCGGCGGCCAGGAAAAGGTCAGTCATCGCGCGCCGCTGTCCGGCGCCGATATTTTCGGTCAGTTCCGCCCAGGTCCAGGCGGCGAGCAGGCACATCGATCCCAGAAAACCGTGCAGATAGCGGTAGCCCCAGCCGTGGCCCTGGTAGGGCAGCACGATGAACATCGCGGCTGTGGTCACCATCAGGCCGAGGATCAGGGATCGGAGAGTCCCTTTCGCCCGCAGCGCCGCCAACCCACCGGCCAGGACCAGCGGTGGGGTCAGAAGGTTTTGCCAGGTGACGAACCGGACCAGGTTCTTGGCCATCAGGCCGATCTGGGCGGGATCGAATACCCTCAACAGCGCCATCGCCTCCGCCGCAAAGCCGTTCGATCCGCCGCCGACTCCGAGCGATGGGCCAAGAGCCCCGCCAACAGTCGTGGCGTGGGCGCCGGCGCCGACCCAGTCCCAGGCCAGGGCGTCGTAGTCGATCCAGAACAGGCAGATGCCGGCGTAGGCGACGGCGTAGAGCGCCGCCACTCGCCATCTTCGTTCGAGACCCAGCTGGATTACGAACGGAGCGACGAACAGCGGGTGAAACACCAGCTGGTGAAGACCGCAGGCGAGGAAACCGACGACGAGGGCGCCGGCATGGCCAAGGCGCCCGCCGCGCAGGAACAGCCATAGCCAGACCAGATTGAACGCCAAGTGGGCGGTCATGGCGTAGGATGTCATGGCCGTGATCAGGAATTGGCTGGAGGTGGCGAGCAGTATCGCCGCGATCAGGGCGACCCGGGGCCGGTCCGGCGAAAGGCAGCGGCCAACTGCAAAGACTGCCAGAACCGACACCGCCGACAGGGCGGGGCTGACCAGCGCCGCGCCCCCAGCCAGGCCCGCGACGGCGCGTAGGGCCGCGTTCACGGGCAGGTAGGTGGAAGACCAGAACGCGCCGTCGGGAGTGGCGCGCACGAACTGGGGCTGGAGAGCGCTCAGAAACGGCCGCCACGCCGCCGGCGTCGGCGCCAGCGGCGCGCCATGTCCCAGGATGACGCCATCGAACCTGGCCATGAATTCATCGAGCGACAGGGCGTAGCCGTCATAGACGAGTTGAGCGCCGGCCAGCGCGACGATGGCGCATAGGGCGGCCAGAGCCACTATCAGCAGGCCAGGTTGGACGAGCCCCGAGAAGCGGGGAGCACCCCCCGAATCGAGCGTCGAACCTTGGGCCGATCCTCCTCCACCGGCCAGACTCACACCCAGGCGACATAGACCGGCCGCCAGCAGAATGGCGACCAGGACTGGCAGGTCCTGGTCGAAAAAGAAGTGGTCAGTCAGCCACCGCGACGGCAAGGCGACAATCGCCAGGGCCAGCAGGACGGCCGCCAGATCGAACCACGCCCGGCATATACGCTCAAACATCGGTGGCTGAGAACAGCAGCACCCTTCGGGTGACGAAGTTGAACAGGAAGCTCAGCCCCGCCGCCGCGATCTTGCCCGTCAAGGTCCCAAGGCCCAGCACGCCAACGAAGAGCGCGATGAAAGCCTCATTGACCCCAAGCCCGGCGACCCCGATCAGCACGAAACCGATGAATTCGGCCCGCCGGCTCTTCAGCCGACGCTCGGTGAAAACCAGGGAGACGCTCAGGCCGTAATTGATCATCAGGCCCACCGAGACGCTGAACACATTGGCCGTCAGATAGTGCAGCCCCACCTTGTTCACGAGCGTCCAATAGACGGCTAGATCGAGGGCTAGGCTGACGGCGCTGACCAGAAAGTATTTCCACGACTCGTTGAACAGTTTCCACAGCCGCTCGTATCGCGTTGAGGCGCCGGGTGGTTCGATGATCATCGCGCGCGGGTCGAAGGTTTAACCGACACGCTGAGGAACAAGACGTTCACTGGCCAACGCCGCCTTGGCTCCGGACACGCCGGCCTCGCCATATTCGGCGTCCTCATTCACATCCCAGACGTCATAGAGGGTCTCGCCGGCCAGGATGTTGAGCGCGGTGAGCAGGCCGGTCATCATCGCGTGATCCTGGTTGTTGTATTTGTGCATGCCGTTGCGGCCAACCAGATGCAGGGTCGGGTAGAGCCTGGCCAGTTCCTCGCGCACGGCCAGCACATTGTCGCGGTAGCTATCGTCATAGACCGGATACGCCTTCGGCTGCCTGACCACGCAGGCGTCGGCGACGTCGGCGGGGTCCATCAGGCCGATCTTGCCGATCTCCCGACTGGCCAGGGCGATCAGGTCCGCGTCGCTGGAAGTCCAAAGGCCATCGCCCTCGAAACAGAAATATTCCAGCCCCAGGCACGTCGAGACGCCGTCGGGGATCATCTCCGGAGACCACGAGCGGAAATTCTGCACCCGGCCGACCGTAACCGAAGGATCGTGGATGTAGACCCAGTTGTCGGGCATTTCGACTCGCGACTTGCCGATCAGCACCACGGTGAGGAAGTCGCGGTATTTCAGAGCTTCGCCCGCCGCCAGAGCCGTGGGCGCCGGGGTGATAGCCTGAATCAACTCACGGATCGGAGCCGAAGAAATCACGTTGCGCGCCGTGTAGCACCGGGGTTCGCCATCGCGCCCCATAACCTCGACGGTCCAGCGAGCGTCGGCCGCGCTCCAGCTCAAACCCGTAACCCGGCTATCCAAGACCACCCGGCCACCGAGCGCGGTGATCCTGGCCGCGCAAGCCTCCCACATCATGCCGGGTCCCCGACGGGGATAGCGGAACGATTCGATCAGGGTCTTGGCGACCGGTCCCCCGGCCTGGCGCACCCCGAACGATCGTTTCAGGGCATCGATGATGGCGCTGAAGAGATCGAGGCCCTTGATGCGCTGGGCCGCCCAGTCGGCGGAGATTTCGTCGCAGGACATGCCCCATACTTTTTCAGTGTAGGTCTTGAAGAAGATGCTGAATAGCCGCTCTCCGAACTGATTGCGCACCCATTGATGAAAGGTCCTGGGCTCGCGAATCGGAAACAGCGTCGCCCATCCGAACGACGCCATGCAGATCGTGCTTTCGACCAGGCCCAGGTTTCCCAGCGCCTCGAAGGCCCTTAGGGGATAGGCGTAGAACTTGCCACCGTAGTAGATGCGCGAAAGGCGTGGCCGATCGATGAAGTCGTCGGGAAGGATCTCGTCCCAGAGATCAACCACTTCCTTGGACTTGGAAAAGAACCGGTGCCCGCCGATGTCGAACAGAAAACCCTTGTAGTCCACCGTGCGGCTGATGCCGCCGACATAGCGAGGATCCCGCTCAAGCACGACAACATCGGCCCCCGCCTTGGCCAGCGTGTAGGCGGTGGTGAGGCCGGCTGGTCCGGCGCCGATGATCAGATTGTCGACCGGTATGCTCTCAGCCATGCTTGACGTCACCTTCAATCCCACCGCAAGACCCGCGCTGTTTCGCGGACCCCAATCCGAAAGGCGCGCGCCAATCCACCGATGGCAGATTCCGCACCCGAGTTGTTTATGAGGACCTCGGCGCCCGTTGCAACCGGCGGAGCTCCGGCCCTTCTGGGGTTCGCCGTCTGGCGGACGCCGCACCGGTGGCCGTCCCCCGACCTCAGCGGGACCAGGTGGCTGATCGCCGCCGCCCTGGTCGCCTGGATCACCGTGTGCGTCATCCTGGTCCAGATGTATAGCCTTCAGCGGCCTCTTGGCGACACCGACGACGCCATGCGCCTAGTGATCGTCCGCGATCTGGTCGCGGGTCGCGGCTGGTACGACCAACTCATCCCGCGCATCCAGCCGCCCGGGGGGGCCTGGCTGCATTGGTCGAGGCTGCTCGACGGCGGGCTCGCGGGGGTCATGCTCCTGCTCCGCCCCTTCGTGGGGCCGGCGACCGCCGAGTGGGCGATGCGCGACTTCTGGCCACTGGCCTGGATATTGCCGGCGGTAGCCTCGTCCCTGCTTGTGGCCCGAAATCTCGGATCCCGCTCGGCGGTGTTTCTGACCGCGCTGCTGCTGGTGTTCAACACTCAGCTCTATCGCCAGTTCACACCGGGCCGGATCGATCACCACAACATCCAGATCACCATGACCGTGGCGGCCCTGGCCTGCGTCCTGGCGACCAGGAACCGGGCGCGCTGGGCCGCGCTCGGCGGTATCGCCACCGGCCTGGGCCTGGCCGTGGGGCTCGAGGCCCTGGCCTTCCAGGCCTTGATCGGCGCAGCCTATGCCCTGGAATTGGCGCGGGACCGGACAGCCGCACGCCCGGCCGCGGCCTACGGTTTGGCCCTGGCTTTGAGCGCGGTGGTGTTCATGGCCGTCCAGACGCCCCCCTGGCGCTGGTCGATGTCCTTCTGCGACGCTCTTTCTCTCAATCTCGTGGCGGGTTTGGCGGCGGCGGGTCTTGGCCTGGCCCTGACCGGCGCCGTCGCCGGACGGGCGCCGGCCTGGGTCCGGCTCGCGCTGCTGTCGGCGACGGGCGCGGCGGCGGCGGCGGCCTATCTCGGCCTCGACCTGAGATGCCTCCAGGGTCCTTTCGCCGAGATGGATTCCAGGGTGAGACCGTTCTGGTTCGACCATATCCAAGAGGTCCAGGCCCTGCCGCGAATGCTGACCCTGGCGCATCTGGCGGCGGTCATCGCCATCCTCATGACCGCCCTGGGACTGGGCGGGGCGATTTTTCTTCTGACGCGTGAGCGGGCCCAACCCAGGACGGGCACGATGCTGGTCGGCGCCTGTCTGGTGGTGGCGGCAATCACCGCCTACCTGACCTGGCGCATGCAAGACTATGTGTTCTGGATCGGAATGCCGGTCCTGGGCGCCGCCGGTGGCATCCTGGCGGACGGTTGGTTGAAGGGCCGGGTCATTCCCGGTGTCGCCCTGGCGGCGGTGCTGTCGCCGGCGCTGCTCGGATCGGCCTACAGCTCGGTGGCGGACACGGTGGGCAAGCCGGTCAAGGCGCCCCCATCCCCTGGACCGAGGTGCTTCAGCCAAAGCGCCTATTCAACGCTGGCCAAACTGCCCAAGGGCGTCGTGCTCTCCGCTCCCGACATAGGTCCCTACACGTTGGCGTTCACCCATCATTCCGTGGTGGTGGCGCCCTATCATCGCCTTTCTCTCAAGATCCTCGCCGCCCATGACGCCTTCAACGCGCCGCCGCCCCTGGCGGAGCCCCGCGTCCGGGCCCTAGGGGCGGACTACGTGCTCGATTGCGCGACCTATCCAATGTTCCTGGACCCGGGCAGCTTCGGCCTGCGCCTGCGCAAGGGTCCCACCCCGGCGTGGCTCCAGACCCTCTCAAAACCCGGCGAAGTCCTGACGATCTACAAGGTGCGCGCCCGGGTCGAAATCACCGGCCGCTGAACACCGGCTTGCGCTTTTCGAAGAACGCCTTGCGGGCCGCCTTGGCGTCCTGGCTGGAGAGGGCGATGCGGATATTGGCCACTTCATAGCGCAGCTGGGTTTTTAGGTCGGTGGTCTCCATAGATTTGACCATGCCGCGCTTGAGCAGCCTCAGGGTGATCGGCGACCACTCGCAAAGGTGCTGGCAATAGGCGGCGAGCCGCGCGGTGAAGTCCACGTCGGCCACGACCTCGCCGGCCATGCCCAGGGCCACGGCCTCGTCGCCCATGAAGGTGCGATTTTCCATCATGAACCGCATGGCGCGTTCGTAGCCCATGGCCTGAGGCAGGGTGATGGTCAGGCCGGCGTCGGGTGAGCCGCCGATGCGGGTATAACCTGCCATCGAGCGAGCATTTCGTGACACCAGCCGCACATCTGTGGCCATGGCCAGGCCAAGACCGGCCCCAACGGCGACGCCATTGATCCCGCCGACGACAGGCTTGTCGCATCGCTTGCGGATCGCCAGCAAGAACTGGCCGGCCCAGTGGATATCGTCGAGCTGGGCCGATTGTGGCGCCAGGGGCGAAGACCGTTCGGCCCCGAAAGGTCAAGGCCGGCGCAGAACGAATCGCCCGACCCGGTGATCGCGATCACCCAGACGTCGTTGACCTGGGCCGCCGCCTCGACCGCCGCGACCACGCCCCAAGCCAGTTCGTCGCTGAGCGCGTTCTTCTTGGCAAGCTGATTGAGGGTGATGGTCCTGACATGACCCACGTCCTCGATCTTCACGATATCGGTCATTTCCGCCGTCCCTCGGTTGAATTCGATGGTGTTGTTTTGCGGCGTATCAGGAACGGCCCTCGCCCCGTCAGGCAAGGATCGGCGCGCCTTCCATCGGGCCTTGGCCACCCTCGGGCAGGTGGCAGGTGAAGATGGCGCCGGCCCCGGGGGCGCTTTCGACCGCGACCCAGCCGCCGTGCAGCTCGACCAGGGCCTTGACCAGCGCCGGGCCAAGCCCGGCCCCGGCTCCTTCCTCGCCGCTGAAGCGGTCGAAGATGCGGGCCTGGATGTGGAATGGGATACCCCGTCCGGTGTCGGAGACTTCCAGGCAGACTTCGCCGAACGCGCGCCGCGCCGCCAAGGTCACGCGGCCACCCGGCGAGGTCTGGCGCAACGCGTGGTCGATCAGGTGATCGATCACTCGGGCGAGGCTGCGCCCGTCGGCCAGGATGACGCCAGGATCATCGCCGACGATCAAGTCCAGGGCGACGCCGCCCTCGGCCGCGCGCGCCATCCACCGCGCCGCCGCCAGGGATAGCAGCGCGGCGATGTCGGTGTCGGCCAGCTTGAGGGTCATCTCCCCGGCGTCGATCTCGGCGAAGGCCAAAATGTCCTCCACCGATCGGGCGAGATCGGCCGCCGCCGACCGCACCGCCGCCACCCAGGCGCGCGCCCGTTTCGACAGGGCCTGGTCGGCGCCTTCGAGAAGCTCGGCGTAGCCGAGGATGGTCGTCAGCGGGGTCCGCAGCTCGTAGGACACGCTGCCGACGAAGTCCCGCTTCAGCCGCTCGGCGACGTCAAGCGCCGCCTCGCGGTCGGCCAGCGCGCGCTCCAGGCGGCGGGTGTCGGTAACGTCGACGAAACTCACCAGGGTCGCCCCGTCGGGCAGGGGCCGCGACTGCCACGCCATGCGCCGCCCATCGGAGATCAGGACCTCGCCCAGGGCCACGCCCCGGAGGCCGGGGTCGAGATCGGTGATCCGACCCTTCAGCGCGCGCCAGAAGGCCAGGTCGTGCAGACGCGCCACGCAGCGATCGACGATGTGGTCGAAGGCGGGCGCCGCCGCCAATTCGGACGCCGGTATCGACCACAGTGTCTGGAACGCTTCGTTGTGCAGCTTCAGCCGCGCGTCGGCGCCGAACACCGCCACCGCGTCGGTAAGCTTGTCCAGCGTGGCTTTCTGTACCTGGATCAGCTGATTGAACTGGCTCCGGAGCCGCAGCTCCGGGGTGACGTCCGAAAACATCAGAATGAGACCCCCGGCCGGATGTGGCAGGCTGAGAACGCGTAGGGTACGGTCTCCGGCCACGCGCCAGATCGCCTCCGGGGCCGGGTCCAGGCGTTCGTGGCGCATCAGTTCCGCCGCCTTGAACCGCCCATAGTCGGCCGCTTCAGGCAGCCGCCGGTCCTGGCGCAGGCGATCGAGCAAGGCGCCGTGGCTGGGTCGCTCGGCCAGCCAGGCGGGCTCCAGCCCCCAGAGTTCGGCGAAGGCGTCGTTGTGATAGGTCAGCCGCCGGTCGGGTCCGAACAGCGCCACCGCGTCGGCCGCGGCGTTGAGGATCAACGCCTGGGCCTCGGTCTGCCTGACCAGGGCCGCCTTGACCGTTGAAGCCGGCGGGGCGCCGTGCGCCTCGACGGATAGAGCGACCATGGCCAGGGCTCCCGCCGTCCGGCCGCTGAGGTGAATGGCGCCTCCATTACACGCCACGGTAAGGTCGCAGGGCGCACCGGTTTCACGCAGCGACCGCAGGGCGGCGCCCGCGGCCTTGTCGAGCCTGGGAAAGGTAGCCAGGACGTCGTCCGGGTCGCCCGCCGCCAGGCCCAGGATCCGCGCGCATTCGTCGAGGGTGGCCTGGCCATCCACCAGGATCGTGGCCTGGTCCTCCACCAAAATCACGGCGCGCTGGAAGGCCGCCGCCGAGGCCCGCCGAACCAGGGAAAGACGATCGTCGCCTTCCCTAAGGCGCGGCGCCATGCCAAACCGTCATTGGATGGATCCTGGGAGGGAAATCATGATGCAGACTCACACTATGGTGGCTATTGTCACGATTCTGGCCTTGCTGCTCTATTTCGTCATGGGCCTGCGAGTCGGCCAAGCGCGCTCGAAATACAATGTTCCGGCTCCCGCCATAAGCGGCAATCCTGATTTCGAGCGTGTGTTCCGGGTTCAAGCTAACACGCTGGAATGGCTGCCGATCTTCCTCCCGTCGCTTTGGCTGTTCGCATTCTATTGGAATGACGCCGTCGCCGCCGGCCTGGGGATCGTCTGGATCGTCGGCCGCTACCTCTACATGACCGGTTATTCCAAGGAGGCTGGCGCCCGCGGCGCGGGGTTCGGCGTTCAGGCCGCGGCCACCGGCGTGCTGATGTTTGGCGCGCTGGGGAAAATGATCTGGGTGCTGGTTCAGGGCGGGACTTGATCCCGCTTTACCTGACCGGCCCGACCATGAGAGATTGAGCTTGCGAGGAACGTTGCTCGCGCCGCCAGCTTCGGGTGTTTGGGGCGCAGGGATTTAAGAAATACCATGAACACCAAGACTTTGGCTCTCATCGCGGCGGTCGGGCTGACGCTCAGCCTGTCGGCCTGCGAGACCGCGACCCCCTATCAACCCCTGGAGCGGGGCTCCCAGGTATCAGGTGGCTTCACCGACCAGAAACTCGACACTGACCATTTCAAGGTCACCTTCAAGGGCAACACCCTGACGTCCCGAGGAACGGTGGAGTCCTATCTCCTTTACCGCGCCGCCGAATTGACCATCGCACAGGGCTACGACTGGTTCGAAACGGTCGATCGCCACACCGAGCGTGACAAGCGCACCTATATCGACAGCGACCCGTTCTACGGTCCCGGCTACGCCTACGGTTATTTCCGGCCCTATTGGAGCTTCTATGGGCGCGGCTACGGCTGGCGGGGTTGGGGTCCGTTCTGGGGCGACCCGTTCTGGGGCGACACCGCCACTGTCTCTACAGTGGAAAAGTTCGAGGCCAGCGCCGAGATCGCCATGCACCACGGAACCAAGCCTCCTGGCGACGCCAAGGCCCTGGACGCCCGGGAAGTGATTGCCAACCTGGGTCCGAAGATCGCGCGGCCCAAGGCTTAGCAACCAAACCGCCGTCCCGTCCGGATAGGGACGGCGGCCTTTGGCTTACCGCGGCGCCATCCGGATGGCGCCGTCGAGACGGACGTCCTCGCCGTTGAAATAGCCGTTGGTGACCATGGTCAGGGCCAGCTGGGCATACTCATCGGCATGGCCCAGGCGCTTTGGGAAAGGGACGGAGGCCGCCAGGGCTTCCTTCACCTGCGGCGGAGCGCCGTTCATTAGCGGGGTTTCGAAGATGCCGGGCAGGATGGTGTTGACCCGGATGCCTTCGCTGGCGAGATCGCGGGCGATCGGCAAGGTCATGCCCACAACGCCGCCCTTGGAAGCCGAATAGGCCGCCTGGCCCATCTGACCGTCTTCCGCCGCCACCGAGGCGGTGTTGACGATGGCGCCGCGTTCGCCGTCTTCATCCGCGTCCAGGGTCAGCATGCCAGCGGCGCTTTTGGCGATACAGCGAAAGGTGCCGACCAGGTTGATCTGGATGATCCAATTGAAGGCGTCGAGCGGGAAGTGCTTGATCTCGCCGGTCTTGCGGTCACGGCCGGCGGTCTTGGCGGCGTTGCCGGTACCGGCGCAGTTGATCAGGATCCGCTCCTGGCCGTGGGCGGAGCGGGCCTTGGCGAAGGCGGCGTCGACCTCTT
>JAYVYH010000271.1:0-19341 GCA_043784385.1 Caulobacteraceae bacterium
CCCCAGGCCACGGCGCTCTGAAGGTTGGGCGGTGTGGTGAAGGTCAGGAACTGGTGGGCCTTGGCGAGCACCTCGGTGATCGGTGGGGCGGCGCAGAGAAACCCCACCTTCCATCCGGTCAGGGCGAACATTTTTCCCGCCGAACCGATCTTGACCGTCCGCTCGCGCATGCCGGGAAAGGCGATCAGCGGCCTGTGGACGGTGTTTCCGAACACTACCTGCTCCCAAACTTCATCGCAGATCGCGATAGTGTCGTATTTCACGCAAAACTCGGCCAGCAGGGCAAGATCGGCCTCAGGGAACGCGGTAGCGGTGGGGTTGAGCGGATTGTTCACCACCACCAGGCGGGTGCGGTCGCTGAACACACCCTCCAGCATGGCCCGGTCGAAGCGCCAGTTGGGCGGTTGCAGCCGGGCCAGGACAGGCACGCCGCCGGCTCGCCGCACCATCGGCAGGTAGGCGTCATACATCGGCTGGAACAGCACCACCTCGTCGCCCGACTCGATCAGGCCGAGCAACGCGCAGGCAATGGCTTCGGTCGCGCCGGAGGTGACGGTGACCTCGGTGCTCCAGTCCAGGTCCAGCCACTGGTGGCGAGCATAGTGCCGGGCCACCGCCTGGCGAAGCTCGGGGATTCCCGGCATCGGCGGATATTGATTGTTTCCGTTCAACACTGCCTCGGCCGCAGCCTGGCGGATCGCCATCGGGCCGGGCTCATCGGGAAATCCCTGGCCAAGATTGATCGCCCCCATCTCGCGAGCCAAGCCCGACATGACGGTGAAAATCGTGGTGGGAAGAGCGGTATAGATTGGATTGGCCATGATCAGCCCTTATCATTCAGCGCATGCAGATCGTCGACTTTGAACCGCGTTTCCCGGACGCCTTTCGAACTTTGAACGAAGCGCGGATCACTCGCCAGTTCGCCATGGAACCCAAGGACGTCGAAATCATCAACAATCCGCAAGGCAAGATCATCGACCAAGGCCGCCATGTATTGTTCGCCGTGGACGAGGGACGGCCCGCGGCTGCGTGGCCCTGGTCCGCATAGACGACGGCAGTTTTGAACTCGGCCAGATGGCGATGGACGAAGCCAGCCAGGGCCGAGGCCACGCCAAGGCCTTGATGAACGCCTGCATCGAATGCGCCTGCGCCACCGGCGCCCAGCGGCTCTATCTGGAATCCCAGGCCAGCCTCACCCAGGCCCGCGCGCTCTACCGCGCCTCCGGCTTCCAGGACCTGCCCCCAGATCGCCGTCTTCCCTCCCCCTATTCAAGGGCGGGCGTCTGGATGGAGCAGATTCTCTAGACCGCTCTATGCGTCTTCCTTCACCCGGCGCTTGCGGAAGGTGGGATTGAGCATCTGTTTGCGCAGGCGGATCGACTTGGGGGTGACCTCGACCAGTTCGTCGCTCTCGATATAGGCGATGGCCTGTTCCAGGGTGAGGCGACGGGGCGGGGTCAGCCGGATGGCTTCGTCCTTGCCGGAGGCGCGGACGTTGGTCAGCTGCTTGGCCTTCATCGGATTTACGTCCAGATCGTCGGGCTTGGAATTCTCGCCGATGATCATGCCCTGATACGTCTTCTCGTTGGCCCCCACGAACATCGTGCCGCGGTCCTCAAGGTTCCAAAGCGCATAGGCCGCCGTCTCGCCGTCGGAATTGGAGATCAGGGCTCCGTTGCGGCGCCCCTCGATGGCGCCCTTGTAGGGTTCATAGTGCGAGAATACCCGATTCAGCACGCCCGAACCGCGCGTGTCTGTGAGGAACTCGCCCTGGTAGCCTATCAGAGACCGTGACGGGGCCATAAAGGTCAGACGCGTCTTGCCCGTGCCGGAGGGACCCATGTCCTTCAACTCGGCCTTGCGGGCCGACAGCTTTTCGATGACGATGCCGCTGTAGTCCTCATCCACATCAATGATCACCTCCTCGATGGGCTCCAGACGCTTACCGGTCACGGGGTCGGTCTGATAGACCACGCGGGGCCGGCTGATGGAGACCTCGAAGCCTTCGCGGCGCATCGACTCGATCAGCACGCCCAATTGAAGTTCACCACGGCCGGCGACCTCGAAGGCGTCCTTCTGGTCGGTCTCGGCAATCTTCACCGCAACATTGGCCTCGGCCTCGCGCAGCAGGCGCTCGCGGATCACCCGACTCTGCACCTTGTCCCCCTCGCGGCCCGCCAGGGGGCTGTCGTTGACCGAGACGGTGATGGCGATGGTCGGCGGATCGATCGGTTGGGCCGGCAGGGCGCCCTCGGCGTCCATGGCCCCGATAGTGTCGGCCACGGTGGCCTTGGAGAGGCCCGCCACGGCGACGATATCGCCGGCTTCAGCCTCCTCGATCGGCTGTCGCTTGAGGCCGCGGAAAGCCAGGATCTTGGTGATCCGGCCCCGCTCCACCTCGACGCCCTCGCGCGACAGAGCGCGGATCGGCATGCCCGGGACCAGCTTGCCCGACTCGACCCGGCCGGTAAGCAGGCGGCCGAGGAACGGGTCGGATTCAATTAGCACCGCCAGCAACTGCGCGGGCTGGTCAAGGCGGTTTTCGGCCTGGGGCGCCGGCACGTGCTCGACGATCTTGTCGAACAGGGGAGCCAGGCCCACCCGCTCGTCGGCCATGTCGACCACCGCCCAGCCCTGCTTGCCGCTGGCGTACAGATGGGGGAAATCCAGTTGCTCGTCAGTGGCGCCGATGGCCGCGAACAGGTCGAAGGCGTCGTTGAGAATCCGCTCGGGGTCGGCGTGGGGGCGATCGACCTTGTTCAGCACTACGATCGGTTTCAGGCCCAGTTTCAGAGCCTTGCCGAGCACGAACTTGGTCTGGGGCATCACGCCCTCTTCGGCGTCCACCAGCAGCAGACAACCATCCACCATGCCCAGAATCCGCTCCACCTCGCCGCCGAAGTCGGCGTGGCCGGGGGTGTCGATGATGTTGATTCGGGTCTCGCCCGCCTTGCCATGCCAGAGCACGGAAGTAGCCTTGGCCAGGATGGTGATGCCGCGTTCGCGTTCCTGGTCGTTGGAGTCCATGGCGCGTTCGACGTGAGCCTCATTGGCCCGGAAAATACCCGACTGTCCCAGCATCTGGTCGACCAGAGTGGTCTTGCCGTGGTCGACGTGGGCGATGATGGCGATGTTTCGCAGAGACATGAGACAGGGGACTTCTGGTGAGCGGAGGCCGGGTCATAGCGGGTTGGCCCGCGCGAAACCATCCCTGACGGTGAAAGATGCCGTGATTCCGCCCCCTCCGTGACGATTTATTCGCTTTCTATCATTGCGGCGCAACATACATTATCGCGAGGCGTAGCGACATTAACAGTCTAATTTCCTTAAAAAATATTCTGATCCTTACGGAATTGTCAGTCCGAGCTGCATTTTTCTCTTGATCCGTTGTGCGTTGCACCCTAATTTAATCCTACGACGCGTCGCTGACGTATCTGCCCTTCCTGGGCGTTTCCTCCCTAATTAACTGGCCGCGCCGCTTAAATGCCGGCGCGGCCATTTTTTTTACATTCACGCTGAATGTTGAAAAACCGGCCGAATTCCACGCCTCAGCGCCGAATTGCGCCGCGGTTGACCAGACTAAAGCGCCGTCAGGTCCATTCGCGCGAGCGAGCCGAACAGTTGCTCGAGATCGGCCTTGAGCCTGGCGAATCCGACCGCAGGGCTCAAGGTTTTTTCATCCATATAGAGAGCCCGGTTGATCTCGATCTGCAGGGCATGCACCCCACGATGGGGCTGCCCATAGTGCTGGGTCGTGTAGCCACCCGCATAAGGCGCGTTGCGCGACACCCGGTAGCCGAGATCGCGCAGGCCCTGTTCCACCAGCCGAATGGCCATCGGCGAGCAAGCCGCGCCGAACCGGTCGCCAAGAACGATGTCACATCCAGCCCCGACCGCCGCTGACGGCATCGAGTGCCAATCGACCAGAACGGCGGCGCCATGACGGCGGCGCGCCGCCGTCAGCAGCGCCACCAGAGCGGCGTGATATGGCAGGTGCACCGCCTCGACCCGGTCCGAAGCCTCGGCGAAGGTCAGTTTGCGGCGATAGATCTCCTGGCCGTCGCCAACCACCCGGGCGATCGAGCCAAGTCCCGCGGCCACCTTTGCGCTGACGCCGCGGGCATAGACAGGAACCTCGTCCTCGAACATCGAGGCGTCGAGCTCCCAGGCCTCGCGGTTGACGTCTAGCCAGGCCCTGGCCAAGCGCGCGGCGATCACTGTGATTCCGTGGGCCGGCGCGGCTCCGATCAACGTGTCCACATGAGCGTCCTCGGAACGTCGGATCGTATCGGCGTTGAGCCGCGAGGCCAGCATCAGGCTTTCGGGATAGATTCGCCCCGAGTGCGGGGTGGCGAAAACCAGCGGCGTCGCCGCGACGCCGGGGGCAGCCGGCGTGATTGAAAACGCCGCGCTGTCGGCGATGATGGGAAGCGAGCCGTCCATCGGCACATATTCAGGATGCCCGGTCGTGGGTCAAACGCCCACGCCCTTCACTGGTCCCAAGACCTGGCGCCCGCGCTTGCGCCAGCGCCGCGCCGCCGCTATACGCCCTCTCTTCCCGAGACCCTTTAGGGCTTCACAGGCGGACGCGTAGCTCAGCGGGAGAGCACTACGTTGACATCGTAGGGGTCGCTGGTTCGATCCCAGCCGCGTCCACCATTTTCCTAACACGTCCTGGAAACGCGATAATCCCACGGCTGTCGGTCCCGCTCGCCAGACCCTGGCGCCTGGGAGCGGTCGATGGCACACCCGCCTTCATCAGAGGCGCGTCGGGCGTCTGGGGGAACAATGTTGAACGCCACTCCAGACATCGCCCAGACAAAACCGGCAGCCTATGGCTACGTCGTCGCCGCCATCCTGTCGGTGGTCTACACCTGCAACTTCCTCGACCGGCAGCTGATGTCGATATTGCAGGAATCGATCAAGGCGGACCTCAAGCTGACCGACACCCAGCTGGGCCTGGTCTCGGGTCTCGCGTTCGCCCTGGTCTATACCGTGCTGGGCATTCCCATCGCCTGGCTGGCCGACCGGACTCACCGGGTGCGCATCATCGCCATCGCCTGCACGGTCTGGAGCCTGGCCTCGGCCGCCTGCGGTCTGGCGGTCAGCTTTCCAACCCTCGCCCTGGCCAGGCTTGGCGTTGGCACGGGGGAGGCTGGCGGCTCACCTCCCGCCTATTCGGTGATCGCCGACTATTTCCCACCGCGCGGCCGTGGCGTCGGCCTGGCAATCTATGCGCTGGGCGTGCCGATCGGCAGCATGGTCGGCTCGGGTGTCGGCGCCTCGATCGACAAGGCCTATGGCTGGCGGATGGCGTTCTTCGCCGTCGGCGCCCCCGGCGTGCTGCTGGCCCTGCTGGTCCTGCTGCTGGTGCGCGAGCCCCAACGCGGACGCTTCGACGCCAAGGCGCCAGACGCCGACCACAAGACCGACCACGTATCCCTGTCGCGTAGTATCGGGCTATTCTTCACCAACCCCACCCTGCGCCTGACCGCGCTTTCCAGCGGACTTTCGGCGTTCGTCGGCTACGCCCTGCTCAACTGGACCCCGTCGTTCCTGATCCGCGACAAGCACATGGATCGCGCCGATCTGGCGCTCTACTACAGCCTGCTGGTCGGGCTGACCGGCATGTTCGGCACCTTTGGCAGCGGCTGGCTGGTGGATCGCTTCGCCCGACTGAACCGGCGAGCCTACGCCCTGGTGCCGATGGCCGCCTTCACTCTCAGCCTGCCATGCTTTCTGGGTTTCGTCTGGGCGCCGACCTGGCAGCTGGCTCTGGTGTTCCTGGCCGGGCCGGCGATGCTCAACAACATGTATCTGGCTCCGGCCATCACCGTGGTCCAGAACGCCGTTCCCTCGGCCCAACGCGGCGTATCTTCGGCGATATTGCTGTTCGTGCTGAACCTGATCGGCCTGGGCGGCGGACCGGTTTTCATCGGCAAGGTCAGCGACATACTGGCCCCAACCTATGGGCCTCTGTCGCTCCAGATGGCGCTTTACGCCCTGACGCCCTTCTTCCTGCTGACCATGCTCGCCCACTATGCCGCGTCCCGCGCCATTGGACGCGACATCTCGACGGAGCCGCCTTAAACGTCCAATGTCGCCGGCAATACGATGAGGAAATCATGGGACGAGCGACGAGGATTCTCACCGAGGGCGTGTATTTTGGCGAGGGGCCGCGCTGGCGCGACGGGCGGCTATGGTTCAGCGATTTCTACGCCCACGCGGTGAAGTCGGTGTCTCTGGCCGGGGACATGCGCACTGAATTCGAGATCGACGATCGGCCCTCCGGCCTCGGCTGGGCGCCCGACGGCTCGATGCTGTTCGTCTCGATGACCAGGCGCCAGGTGATGCGCCGGGGAACCGACGGCGGGATCAGCCTGCACGCGGACCTTAATGGCATCGCGGATTTTCACTGCAACGACATGGTCGTGGACGCCGCCGGCGGCGCCTATGTGGGCAATTTCGGCTTCGATCTGGACGCGGCGATAGGCGCGCGCGGCATCCAGAGCGTGCTCGCCGACCACCCGAAGGCCAAGCTGGCCTATGTCGCGCCGGACGGCGCGGTCAGCGTGGCGGCGGAGGACCTTAGCTTTCCCAACGGCTCGGTGATCACTCCGGACGGCAAGACCCTGATCGTCGGCGAAACCCTGGGCGGCTGCCTGACCGCTTTCGACATTGGCCAGGACGGCGCCCTGTCGAAGCGTCGCCTCT
Organism: Caulobacteraceae bacterium; assembly: GCA_043784385.1. Taxonomy (GTDB): domain Bacteria; phylum Pseudomonadota; class Alphaproteobacteria; order Caulobacterales; family Caulobacteraceae; genus Acaudatibacter. The sequence goes on from JAYVYH010000271.1 coordinate 6,715, forward strand.
GGGCGTCGACACGGCCCCGTGTGCCCGACGGCATCGCCCTCGACGCCAACGGCGCGATCTGGATCGCCAATCCGATCGCCCCAGAATGCGCGCTGATCGCGGAAGGCGGCGCGGTGCTGGAGGTGATCGACACCGCCATGCCCTGCTACGCCTGCATGCTGGGCGGCGACGATGGCCGCACGCTGTTCATGCTGACAGCGCCAAGCTCGATCGCTCATGAGGCGGCCGAGTCGCCCAAGGGCAAGATCCTGATCGCGACGGTCGATTCGCCGCGCGCCGGGCGGCCTTAGCGACCCAGACTGGCCTTAGCGCACAAGGCCTGGCAGGCCGTCAATCGACACCGCGTTGGTGGCGTAGCGCTTCTCCGCCCAGGCATCATCCTCGGCCGCATCGACCCAGCGGCGCAGCTGGTCGCGCTCGCCGCGATAGTCGTAGAACGGCACCGCCCAACCGCAGCTGTCGCTGACCCGGGTAATGTGCACGGTCACCACACCGCGCGCCCGGGTGAAACCGGGAAACAGGGCCAGCTTTTCGGCAAAGCCGGGCTCGTCAAAGATGATCGTCTCGCCGCGACCATAGATGCGCAAGATGTTGGCCGCTCCCTCGAAGGCGCAGAACATCAGGGTGATGCGGCCGTTCTCGCGCACATGGGCGTGGGTCTCGATCCCCGAACCGCCCAGGTCCAGATAGGCGATGGTGCGATTGTCGATGATCGCCAGGCTGTCATAGCCCTTGGGCGAGAGGTTCACCGACCCTTCGGGGGACAGAGGGGCCGTTCCCACAAAGAACATCTTTTGCCGACCGATGAAGGCGATCAGCTTGTCGTTTAGCTCAGCGTAGCTGCTGGCCATGTCGGTATTCTCCAGACTCGCGAGACGACCATATATACGGGTCTTCGGCGGCGTCATGGTATAGGATCGAGTCCAGGGTCGGGGCTTCAGCATGGCAAGATTGAAACCGGCCTGGGCGTGGCTGATCATGGCGCTTCCGCTATCCGCCGGATGGGCGACCGCCGCCGACCGGCCCGTCTACGGCCCGCCGCCGGCCTGGGTGAAACCGCTGATCATTCCGAACGTCGCCGCCAGCACCGATGGTTCCCCGCTCCAGATCCTGCTGCTGGACACGCAGACCCGGCTCGGAACCGACGCCGATGAGACCTACGCCGAGGCCGCCATACGGGTGCTGAGCCCGCAGGGTCTAGCCGCGATGACCAGTATTTCTCCGGCCTGGAATCCCGACACCGAGACTCTTACTTTTCACCGCCTGGCCATCCTGCGCGGCGGCAAGACCATCGATCTGCTCGCAAATGGCAAATCGGTCACCGTGCTGCGCCGGGAAACCAATCTTGAAATGGCGATGCTCGACGGCCACCTCACCGCCACCGTCCAACCCGAAGGACTACAGGTTGGCGACGTGCTCGACTCCGCTGTCACCATCAGCCGACACGACCCAGTGTTCCGGGGGCGGTCGGAAACCGCAGCGGTCATCGTCCATGGCGGTGTGGCCGGCCGGATTCATGTTCGCGAAGTCTGGCCCAGCGCCAAGCCGATCCGCTGGCGCGCCACGGAAGGATTGCCCGAACCGTCCGTGACCAGCGCCAACGGCGAATCGGAACTGCTTGTCGATGCGGTTAACCATACCGCGCCGAAGGCGCCGCTGGACGCCCCGTCGCGATTTGACGACGTCGGCCAGTTGGAACTGACTCAGTTCCAGAGCTGGTCCGAGATTTCAACCCTGATGGCGCCGCTCTATGCCAAGGCCACGAGCCTGGGTCCCGACTCGCCGCTACGCGCGGAGGGTGATCGTATCCGCCGCACCAGCCCGGTCGCCAAAATCCAGGTCGAGGCGGCGTTGCGGCTGGTCCAGGATCAGGTCCGCTATCTGTTCCTTGGGATGAATTTCGGCGGTTATGTTCCCGCCGCGGCCGACCTTACCTGGTCGAGACGGTTCGGCGACTGCAAGGGCAAAACCGCCCTGCTCCTGGCTCTACTTCGAGAGCTGGGGATTCAAGCCGAACCGGCACTGGTCAGCACAGGGCTCGGCGATGGACTTGATCAGCGACTGCCGAGATTGGGCGCGTTCGACCATGTTTTCGTTCGCGCCCAGATTGGTGGCAAGGTCTATTGGCTGGACGCCACGCGTACCGGCGATCGGGACCTGGACGATATCCCGCTTCCGCATTTCCACTGGGTGCTGCCGGTGCGAACCGGGGTCGCCGAACTAGAGAAAGTGAAACCCAAGCCGTTCACAGCGCCGGCCTTCGAGAGTCTGGAACGGCTCGACGCCTCAGGCGGCTATGACGCGCCGGCGGCGGCCCATGTAGAGCACATCTACCGGGGCGATACGGCCGTTGGGTGGCGCCTGCTTCTCGACGGCCAGGGTCGAGCCGATGCTGAACGAAGCCTCAAGGAGCACTGGCGACAACAGATTTCGTGGATCGAACCCAAAACGGTCGATTTCGCCTATGACGACGCCCATCGGGTCATGCGGCTGACTATGGACGGCATGGCCAAGATGGAGTGGACCCGTAATCAGAGTTACCGCGAATTCGATATTGGCGAGAGCAATTTGGGGTTCAAATCAGCGTTCAAGCGCGAGCCAGGTCCCCATGCCGATGCGCCCTTCGCGGTCAATTATCCGGCCTATAACAAATGGACGGTCCAGATCGCCCTGCCGAACAAGGGGGCTGGTTTCGGGCTGGCGGGGGCAGCGCCCGAAGCGGACACGACGATCGCGGGGCGGCGGTACCAACGGCACTCGCGCATCGAAGGCGGGGTCGTCACCATGGTGGCGGAGGAGCAAAGCCTAGCGCCCGAGTTTCCGGCTTCAGAGGCCGAGGCGGCAAGCGCCGGGCTGCGGGCGCTCAGCCTGTTCGACGTTGTCGTGCGCGGGCAGGGCGGCCCCGAGCCGATGTCGGAAGACGACGTGGCGACACAGCCCACCGACGCTAAGGGCTTCGAGCTTCGCGGCGCCACCTTCATGGGCCGGCGCGAATATGATCGGGCGATCGCCGATTTCACCGAAGCGGCGCGGCTGGACCCGGGCGCGGCGAAATACGCTTACGACCGGGGCACCGCGCACTTTCAGAAGGCCGAGGACGACCTGGCCCTGGCTGACTTCGACAGGGCGCTGCGCTTCGATCCACACGACACACTGGCTTTGATGGCGCGGGCGGACCTGAAGACAATTCGAGGCGAATTCGCCGGGGCCGAAAAAGACTTCGCCCAGGCGCTGAGCCTATCGTCGTCCCCAACGCCGGTGCTCATCCGCCGTGCCCATGCGCACGAACGCGCAGGACAATTCGAAAGGGCTGTTCGCGACTACACCGCCCTGCTGGCCACCGATCCGGCGCCGACGGTCCGGGCCGAGTGGCTGAACGCCCGGTGTTGGAGCCGGGCGGAATGGGGCAGCGAATTGGAGGCCGCCGCCGCCGATTGCACCGAGGCGCTGACGGCGGCGCCCCAGCACCCAGCGATCCTCGAAAGCAGAGGGCTTGTCCGGTTCCGGCTTGGACAATACCCAAAAGCGATTGAGGACTATACTGCCGCGCTGGTTCTCAGTCCCGGTAGGGCGACGTCGCTTTTCGGCCGCGGATTGGCCAAGCTCGAGTCCGGCCAAAGCGCCGAAGCCAACGCCGATTTGACCGCGGCCCGGGCGGCAGACCCGACGATTGATGAGGCGTTCGCTCGCTTTGGGGTTTTTCCGCCAACCGCGATAGGGCGCTGAGCGAGCTATTTGTTAGGCGGCGGCGTGTCGATCGGCAAGCAGGTGATCCGGCGGCAGAGCATGGCGCGGGCCTCCTCTAGCGACTGCCTTTGTCGATCCTTGGCAAAACGGGCGTCGTCTTCGGAAGAGTTTTTCAGTACATCTTGGTATTGGCGACCAGCTGGACTCTCAAAAAAACCCACGATCTGTGCCAGCGTCGATTCGGGAATCGACGCGGCATAGAGCCGGGCGCGCGCGTCCACGAACTTGGCGATCATCGTGACCGCGGTTTTTTCGTAGGCGTCGAACGCCGTCTGCACTTCGGGCGTCGAGAGCCCCTCTCCGAGTTGATCACGCATAACCGCCATTTGCGCCTTGATGGCGGTGGGCGAAAATTCCGCAGCCTGCGCCGCCGACAGCCGGCGCCCCAACGCCATTGAGGTCGGTGAGGGCGGGGGGCCGGCCTCGGCCGCCAGAGAGGGTGATTCCTCATCTGGTGGTTTGAATTGGATAACCACCTCGAATCGACCACCGCCGACTGGCTCGCCGTCAAGGGTTTCGGGCTTCATCAGCATCAATTTGGTCATCTTCACCGCCGCATCGCCGAAACCCATGCCAACCGGCATTTCATCACTAACAGTGCAGCCGGCGAGCGCGCCCTCCTTGGTCACCACGCAGTTCACCTTGATCCTACCGGAGAGGCGCAACTCGGTCGCCAGCTTCGGATAGAATTCCTGGAGCTCCTCGTTGGACGGCCTGTGGAGCCAGACTGGGTTGGTGATCACGCCTTCCAAAGGGAGCACCGGGCGAGCGCCCCGCAGGTCGGCGGGAGGTGAAGGCGACGCCGTCGCACCTCTCGATAGGAACAGGGCCACCATACAGAACCCAAGCCTCAACCACATTGCCGCCTCCGATCCCAAGCCTCGGGACACTACCACAAGAGACGCGTGGCGAGGTTTTTTAGGCCGCCCGGCGCACTCCGGCCACGATCGCCTCAGCCTGGCTGAACAGCGCCGGATCGATCGTCATCCCGGACGCGGCGGCGTTTTCCTCAAGCTGGGCCGGGCGGCTGGCGCCGACGATGGCGGAAGCGACGTTGGGCTCGCGCAGCACCCAGGCCAGGGCGAATTGCGACAGGCTGCACCCGGCCTCGGCAGCCAAAGGCTTGAGTTTCTGAACCGCCACCAGAATTTCGGGCGTCAACCAGTTCTGCATCATCTGGCCCATGGATGTGCTTGTCGCCCGTGAGTCGGCGGGCATGGCGGCGCCGGGCAGATACTTGCCGGACAGGACCCCCTGGGCCAGCGGCGACCAGACGATCTGCGACACGCCACTGGCCGCGCACAGCGGGATCACCTTTTCCTCCGGCCGGCGCCAGAGCAGCGAATACTGCGGCTGGCTGGAGACGAACTTTTCCATGCCCGCCAACTTGGCGGCGGCCTCGATCTGGGGCGCCGACCACTCGCTGAAGCCGATGTAGCGGGCCTTGCCCTGGCGCACCACGTCGCTCAGCGCCGCCATGGTCTCCTCCAGCGGCGTGTCGGCGTCATAGCGATGGCATTGATAGAGATCGACGAAATCGGTCTTCAAACGCATCAGCGAGGCGTCGATCTGCTTGGCGATCTGGGCGCGCGACAGACCCTTGTCGGTCCCACTCATCGGGAAATACACCTTGGTGGCCAGGACGTAGGAGTCCCTGGCCCGCCCGGCCAGCGCCTCGCCCAGGAACGTCTCGGCGGCGCCTCGGCCATAGACATTGGCGGTGTCGATGAAATTGATGCCCAGATCGAACGCCTTGTTCACGCAGGCGGTGGCGCTGTCGCGCTCCACGCCGACCCCATAGGTCAGCCACGATCCCAGCGAGATCTCGGAGACTTTCAAGTCGCTGGAGCCCAGTTGACGGTATTGCATGGGATCGGGTCCTTGTAGGTTGATAGTATTTGGTCCTTACGCTCCACGGCGGGGACACACCACTCTCAAGTCGGCCCGGGAACAACCAACGCATGGCGACAACCTCGGATTCCGGCGTGCAGGTGGATTCCGCGGCCATTACCTCACTGGCCCGGCGCTGGTATGTGCTGATCGTAATGTGCGTGGTCTATGCGATCAGCATCGCCGATCGTTATGTGGTCTCCACGGTGCTGGACCCGATCCGCAATGAGTTTCATCTCAGCGACAGCCAGATCGCCCTGCTGACTGGCGCGCCGCTGGCCCTGTTCTACGTCACCTTCGGTATCCCACTTTCCTGGCTGGCCGACCGGTCCAATCGCCGCAATATCCTGTCCGCTTCCCTCGTCGTCTGGTCGGCCATGAGCGCCCTTTGCGGCCTGTCGCGCTCATGGCCGACTTTCATGCTGGCGCGGATCGGGGTCGGCGTGGGCGAGGCAGGCGGCACGCCATCGGCCAGCTCGATCATCTGCGATTACTTTCCCGCCGGCCGGCGGCCGATGGCCCTGGCGGTATTCGCTCTAGGAGCTCCCTTAGGCGCCTGGCTGGGCGCTGATCTGGCGGGGTTGGTGGCCAGCCACTATGGCTGGCGGGCAGCGTTCTTCGTGCTCGGCGTGCCGGGCGTGGGGATCGGCATTCTGGTCTGGGCGACCATCCGCGAGCCGGAACGTGGGCGCCTCGACCAGACCGTAGATGCGGCGACGCCCTCCTTGCTGGCGACCCTTCGCTTCATGGTCAGCCAGAAGGCCAGTTTCCATGTCATGACCGGCGGCGCGCTCTCCGCCTTCTGGGGCTGGGGTCTGATGTATTTCACCGCCACCTACCTTCAGCGCGCCTATGGCCTGGGCGTGGATGGGGCAGGCGCCGTTCTCGGACCCATCCACCTTGTCGCCGGTTCGCTGGCCACCCTGGTCACGGCCTGGGCGCTATCGCGACCGGCATTCACCGATCCCAGGCGCGTGGCGTGGCTGCTGGCGGGGGTCACGGCCGCCTGCACCATACCTTCGTTCGTGGCCTATTTTACCCACTCGCTGCCCGTGGCGACGGCGATGCTGTGGCTGTTCATTCCGGCGATCTATTTCTACATCGGCCCCGCCATGGGCCTGGTGCAAAATCTGGCCCCGGCCAGGATGCGGGCGATGTTCATGGCAGTCTCGCTGGTCTCGGCCAACGTGCTGAACCTGATCGTCGCCCCCTGGATCGTCGGCTGGATGAGCGACCGGTTCGCCGGACCCAACGGCGCCGACGCCGCCTCCCTGCGCCTGGCCCTGCTGATCCTGGCTCCAACCGGCCTGTGGGCCGCGTTCCATTACTGGCGCGCGGCGAAGACCATAGTGGAGGACCAGAAACGGGCGATCGGCTACGCCTGATCGCGAAAGCGCGTTCGCATGGAGCCAACCGGACGGTTCGCGCGTTAGGATTTCCCTGGTTGGAGGGTGCTGCGATTGCTGTTGGAACCTGGAAGCCTCTGTTGGCGGGTCGGCGTCGCCGGCCGCGCGACCGTGCTGATCGACGGCCAAGCCTATTTCGACACCGCCAGGGAGGCGATCGGCCAGGCGCGGCAGTCGATCTATTTCCTCAACTGGGCATTCGAGCCGGATACCCGCCTGGACCCGAGGCCGGGCGGCACGGTAGTGGGCGAGGAAGACATCGCCGGGTTCCTGAAACGGCTGGCCGACAAGCGCCCTGATCTCGATGTCCGCATACTGTGCTGGCAATCGGCGTTGCCGGTGGCGGCCACCCAGAAATTCTTTCCGATCGCCGGCAGAAGCATGTTCGCGGGGAGCCGAGTGAAGTTCGTGCTCGACGGCAAGCTGCCGCTCGGCGCCTGTCACCACCAGAAGGTCATAGTCATCGACGACACCCTGGCCTTGTGCGGCGGCTGTGACATCGGTCAGGACCGCTGGGACACACCGGCACATCTGGACGACGATCCACGGCGGGAAACCACCAAGGGTGGCAAGGGCTTCTTCCCCAGCCGTCATGAAGTCATGGCCCTGGTGGACGGCTCTCCCGCAGCGGCCCTGGGAGAGTTGTTTCGGCGGCGCTGGAAGCGGTGCACGGGCGAGACGCTGGAGCCGTCGCCTCAAGCGGCGAACTGGCCCTCGGGTGTGCCGATCATGTTCGAGCAGGCGCGCGTAGGTCTGTCTCGTACCGAAGCCGTCTGGCAAGGCGGGGCGGCGGTAAAGGAGGCCGAAGCCCTGCATCTTGCCGCCATCGCCACGGCCAAGCGCTGCATCTACATGGAAAATCAGTATTTCACCTCGGAACTGATGGCCGAGGCCCTGGCGCGCCGCCTCGCGGAGCCGAAAGGACCGGAAGTGGTGCTGATCTCCGGCGGGCGGTCACCCAGCTATTTCGACCGCATGACCATGGACCCCACCCGCTCGCGGTTCATCGAGCGGCTGCAACAGGCCGATAGGTATGGCCGCTTCCAGATCTACGGCCCGGTCACCACCCTGGGACGGGATATGATCGTCCACGCCAAGCTGACCATCATCGACGATGAACTGGTGCGTATCGGCTCGGCCAATCTGGACAATCGGTCCTTTGGCCTGGACACCGAATGCGATCTCTCCATTGAAGCTGGCGGATCCACGGCGTCGGACTCTAGGGCGACCATAGTCAGACTGCGAACCACCCTGGTCGCCCATTGGCTTGGCTGCTCGACCGAGGTTGTCGAGGCCGCGGTCAAGCGCGAGTTGACCGTGGGCGGGGCCATCGAATTCCTGCGCCATGGCGGCTATTGCCGGCTGCGGCCGATCGCGTCCACCAAGCTCAATCCCGTGACCGCCCTGATCGCCAGGCTGCACATCGGCGACCCCATGGGTGCGGAGGACTCGTTTCGGCCCTGGAAACGCCGGCGCGCCCTCGATGCCCGGATCAAGGCCTATGTGGCCGAAAATCCACTACCAGAGGCCGGTGATCCGATGCACGGCGGGACAGTGAATCGCTTGGCGTCCTGACGGCCTCAACCCTGACGCCCGCGCTTACGAACACGTGGTCGATCGCCAGTACCGGCGTCGGCGATGGAAAGGTCGGCACTCGTCCGCCGTGGGGCGACAGGCGACGGGCCTCAGTCAAACCCGCGGATAGCGTCCTGTAGACGCCCGACAGCGCCGTGGCGTTGAAGTCGCCGACCAGCATCACCGGATCGCGTCGCTCGGCTGCGCCTAGCCAGTCGGGTCCGGCCAGGGCCTTGGCCTGATCGCGCTGCTCGCGCGGGACCAGGCCAAGGTGAGTGTTGATGACCTGCAGCTCGATCCCATCGATCTCGACCGCCACCCACAGGGCGCCCCGAGGCTCCAACCAGGGTTGGCCCGGACGCCCGGGCAGCGGCCCCGCCTTGATCAGGCGTTCGGGCCGCGCGGTGAGAATGGCGTCACCATAGAGTTCAGCCTCGACGCGCAGGGCGGCGTGGAAGTGGAAAGCCATGCCGAGGCGCCGGGCCAGCGCCTCGGCCTGATGCACATGACCAGTGCGAGCGCGACCGACATCCAACTCCTGAAGGGCGACGATATCGGGCGCCTGAGCCGCGATCACATCCGCCACCCGACCTACGTCAAGCCGGCTGTCGGTTCCGACGCAGCGGTGGACATTGTAGGTCAGGAGGCGAGCCACGCTTCAGGCCGCGACTGCCTCCATCACCGGATAATCGGTGTAGCCGGCCGGACCCGGCGCGTAGAGCGTGGCGGGATTCAACTCGTTCAAGGGCGCCCCGGCCTTCAACCGCGCGGGCAGATCTGGATTGGCGATGAAGGTGCGGCCAAAGCCGATGGCGTCGGCGACGCCCGCGTCCAGATCGGCGATCGACTGCTCCAGCGTGAACTGTTCATTGACGATCACCGGACCACCAAAGGCCGCTTTGATCGCCGGCGCGAGGCGGTCTGGACCGACATGCTCACGCAGGAACAAATAGGCGATGTTCTTCCTGGCCAGTTCGCGCGCCAGATAGGTGAAGGTTCCGTGCGCGTCGCTGTCGCCCATGCTCTGGGCGTCGCCACGCGGCGCCAGGTGCATTCCAACCCGATCGGCGCCCCACACCGAGATACAGGCGTCGGTGACCTCCAGATGGAGACGCGCGCGGTTCTCGATCGGGCCGCCATAGATGTCGGTGCGCTTGTTGCAGCTGTCCTGCAGGAACTGGTCGAGCAGATAGCCATTAGCGCCATGAATCTCGACGCCGTCGAAACCCGCCGCCTGGGCGTTTTCAGCCGCCCGTTGGAACCCCGCGACCACGCCTGGCATCTCGTCGGTCTCAAGAGTGCGGGGCACGGGGTAGGGCCGCTTGGGGCGCTGCTGGCTGATGAAACCGTCGCAGGCTATGGCGCTCGATGAGATCGGCGTCGCGCCGTTCAGCACCAACGGTTCGGAAATCCGGCCGACGTGCCAGAGCTGCAGGGCGATTCTCCCGCCGGCCGCGTGCACCGCGGCGGTGACGCGTTTCCAGCCCGCGGTTTGTTCGGCCGACCAGATGCCGGGGGTGCCCATATAGCCGACGCCCATCGGGTCCACCGATGTCGCCTCGGCCAGGATCAGCCCGGCCGAGGCCCGCTGAACATATTGTGTCGCCACAAGATCGGTTGGCGCGCGGGTGGCGGGGTCTGCCCGCATGCGGGTCAAGGGCGCCATGATCACCCGATTGGGCAGATCGAGGTCACCGAGGCGGATGGGGTCAAAAAGGGTAGGCATGGGGTGGAATTCCAATCGATTACAATGACTGCGCGATGCGGCGCCCGCCGTTGGGGAAAGCAAGGCGCTACAACGCCCAGCCGAGGCGGGCCGCCTCGATCGCCGCCAGCTTGGCCTCGAAGGCGGACCAGTCGTCGCGTTCGGCGATCGGCGCCCAAAGCGCCTCGATCTGATCGTAAAGCAGTTCCTCCGGCTCAAGCGCGGCGAAATAGGCGTTCGCCAAGCGTTCTGGCCGGTCGGGTTCGCGGGGGGCCAACAGCTCTCGAAAGCGGGCGAACGCTTCGCCGCCATAGATCGCCGCGCGCGGCCCCGCCATCGCCCGTGCCTCCGACGCCACGCCGCCGAACCAGTCGAAGAACAAGGGCTCCCATCGTAGCGCCTCGCCACCTTCGCCCAGGGCGCGGAAGGCGGCGTTGGCCAGGTCGATATCGGCGTCGGGCGAGGCCGCCTTCACCCCCAACCGTTCGACGACGGCGCCGGCCAGGGCGTCGCGGTAGGCGGCCCCGAAGCCGTTCAGCGTCTCCACAAGCGGGTCCGTGTCGCTGACCAGGCTGAACGCCCCGGCCAGCTGGCGCAGGTTCCAGAACACCGCCTCAGGCTGGCGGCCGAAGCTGTAGAGGCCTGAATGGTCGAAATAGGCGGCGGTGAGGTTCGGGTCATTCCGGGGCAGGAAACGATAAGGGCCGTAGTCGAAGCTCTCGCCATTGATGTTCATATTGTCGGTGTTGAGCACGCCGTGGACGAAGCCCGCAGCCATCCAGCGGGCAGTCAGGACCGCACTTTTGGCGACCACGGCGGTCAGCAGTGCGCCGGCCGGATTGTTGGCGCCAACCAAGTCTGGGTAGCAAGTTTCCATCACGTGGTCGATCAGAAGGCTGATGATCGCTGGCCGCTCCAGCGCCGAGTGACGCTGGAAGGTGCCGAAGCGGATATGGCTGTGCGACAGCCGGGTCAACACCGCGCCGCGCGTCGGGCTGGGCTCGTCGCCTCGTTCCAAGGCCTCGCCGGTCTCGACAAGAGAGAATGATCGCGAGGTCGGGACCCCCAACGCTTCGAGCATCGCCGTCGCCAGGACCTCGCGCACACCGCCCTTCAGGGTCAGACGCCCATCTCCAGCGCGGGACCACGGTGTCTGGCCGGAGCCCTTCGTCCCAAGATCCAGCAATCGGTCGGTCCCAGCTTCGCGCAGCTGGGCGAATAGGAAACCCCGGCCATCGCCGAGGTCAGGATTGTAACTTCGGAACTGATGACCGTGATAGCGCATGGCCAGGGGTTGGGGCTGGTTCCCGGGCAGCGGTTTGAACGCGGCAAAATGCGCGCGCCACTCGGCGTCGTCGAGCGAGGCCAGGCCCACGGTCGCCGCCGCCCGGTCATTGCGAAAGCGGATGATTCGGCTGGGAAAGTTCGCCGGCGACACCGCGTCGGCGAGTTCATCGCCCGACGGGCCCGCCCACAGCGCGTGAAATCTCGGATCGGGACGATAGTCGGACGAGGCGGGCATGAGCCACCGATGGCGCAGGTCGGCGCCATCGGCAAGGCTACGGTCGCTTTAGCCTTCGCGCAGAAGGCGGCGGCGTGTTAGCTCGAACCATGGCTCGGCCATCGACCCTCGCATTCCTGAAGACCGAGTCCGGCGCCGGCGCCCTACTGGCCCTCGCCGCGCTGGCCGCCGTCGTGATGGCCAACTCGCCAGCCGCCGAGGCCTATTTCAGCTTCATCGATACGCCGTTCCCAATCCGGTTCGGCGCCTTCGACCAGACCCACAGCGTTCTCAGCTGGACCCGCGACGGCCTGATGGCGGTGTTCTTCCTGGTGGTCGGCCTGGAGATAAAATTCGAGGTGCTGCGGGGTGAATTTTCCTCGCCCCGCCGCCTGGCCCTGCCGATCTTCGCGGCGGCCGGCGGCATGATCGGGCCGGCCCTGGTCTATCTGGCCGTCAACGCCAGGGCCGGCGGATCGCCGGCGGGTTGGGCCATACCGACGCCGACCGACGTGGCTTTTTCCCTGGCCGCCCTGGCGGTGTTCGGCCGCGGGCTACCCGATTCTTTGCGGCTGTTCCTGCTGACCCTGGCGGTGGCGGACGATCTCGGCGCGATCGTTCTGATCGGCCTGCTGTTCTCCACACCCATCCACCCGGTATCGCTGTCCGGCGCCTTGCTCACCCTCGGCGGCCTGGCCACGCTTTCGCGGTGGAAGACCGCGCCCCGGCTGATCTATGCGGCGGGGTTCGTGGTGGTTTGGGCCTTCACCCTGCAGTCGGGCGTCAACACCTCGGTCGCCGGT
>JAYVYH010000272.1:0-9674 GCA_043784385.1 Caulobacteraceae bacterium
CAATGACACGCATACCATCAGTTGCCGTCTTGCTATCAACCTACAATGGTGAGGCATACTTAACGGCTCAACTTGACAGCTTGGCCGTTCAGAAGTTTGTAAATGTCGAGGTATTTGCTCGAGATGATGGTTCCACAGACGGTACGGTAGAAATACTTCGCAGCTATGGGTATCGTTGGCCCGCGCTTGCCGAGATAACTTCGGGTATGAACTTGCGTCCAGCGGCGAGCTTTCTAGATTTGTTAGCAACCGCGCCAGATACGTTTGACTATTATTCTTTTTGTGATCAAGATGATGTTTGGCTACCGGAAAAATTATCCTACGCGACGGAAAAGCTATCTGCCTTATTCGATATGGAACCTGGTCTTTATTGTGCCGAAGCAACCTGTGTCGACCATCATTTGAAACCACTCGGTCAGACGTCGATTAGGGGGACAGGGCGTTTCGACGAACTGGTATTTGCCAATATTGCCTGCGGGAACACCTTGACCATGAACCGCACGGCGGCGATGCTTGTTCGCTCGCGGGCTCCGGATCGCGCAGTGATTATGCACGACTGGTGGTGCGCCCTCGTCGTGTCCGCTTTTGGGCGCATCGTATGTGACGCTCGGCCGACGGTCCTTTATCGCCAGCATCAAGATAACACCCAGGGCGCCGCCCCCGGTCGAGTCTCGGGGCTGCTTGTGCAGTTGAGGGCGTTCTTGCGCGATCCGCGTGGATTTTATCCCATCCATGCCCAAACCGCGGAATTTCTGCGATTGTATGGTGACCAGCTCAATTCCGCTGATCGGAAGCTGGTCGTGGCGCTGGTACGGTCGCGCCGGTCGCTGGTCGCACGCATCTTCTATGCCGCATCCGGACGTATCCCCCGGTCGGACCTGTGGGGCGCGCTCGGCACTCGCCTACTCATTGCAGCCGGCTTGTATTGACCGATGGGTGCGTGTGCGGGCATGCCAAACGACAAGGGATATGAATCTGAGGACCGGTTCAGTGCGTGAGAGGCTATAGCGCCCTTGAAATCATTCCCGCCTGAACAGGCAAGAAACGTGGCCGGCAAGACATTGAATCGGCGCCGGGTTGCCGGCACTGTTGAACGGTTCACGCGCGGCCTTGGTCCGACACTGCTTTTCGGCTTTGTGGCGCACGTGGGCGTCGCGGTCATCGGCATGCTGGCCATTCCGTTTTACCTGAGCCTGATGGGCGTAGAAGCCTATGGGCTTGTCGGCTTCTATTTCATTCTTCAGGGATGGATGCTGCTGTTCGATATGGGCTTAGGCCCGGCTCTCGGCCGTCAACTATCACGCTATCGCGCCGGCGCGCTGAGTGCCGACGACGCCGCAAGTCTCTTTGGAACGGCGGAGACGGTCTTTCTGATCGGCGGGCTGGCCGCCGGGGTGGTCTTCTACTTCTCGATGGGCTGGGTGGCGCGCCACTGGTTGGGCCCCTCTCGGCTGCAGACCAACCAGGTCAATGGCGCTTTACGGCTTTCTGGACTTCTTTTGGTGCTTCGGTGGCTGGCTGGTGTCTACCAGACCGCCCTGGTGGGACTTGAGCGCCAGATCGCGGTCAATGCGGTTGCACTTTTAGGCGCCGTCGCCCGAAATGGCGGCGCGGTCGCCGCTCTCATTCTAGTCTCGCATTCGCCGACGATGTTCTTCGGCGTATGGACCGGCGTCACCTTGATCGAGGTCGTCGCCAACAGGCTGCTGCTTTTGCGGGAAATGCCTCGCGCCCGCATTCAATGGCGGTCGGGTTGGCGACTTCTGACAAGGGAGTTCAACTTCGCCATGGGTCTTACCTTTGCCATGGCAATCAACTTCACGATCGGTCAAGCCGACAAGGCGACATTGTCCCATACCCTTACTCTTGGTGCGTTCGGTGTCTTTACGCTTGTGGTTTCGATATGCGCTGGCATCACCATGGTCGTCCCGCCAATGGTGCAATCGTTTCAGCCGCGGCTCACGACGCTCCTGGCTCAGAACAGGAGGGCGGAGTTCGTGGACGTATATCGGCTATCGATCGCGCTGATCATCGTTGTCGCCGCCGGGGTGGCTGGAACGATCGCGGCCAGACCGGAGCTTGTTGTCTACGCCTGGACCGGGGATCGTGAAATCGCCCGAAGCCTAGCGCCAACCTTGACCTTTTTCGCGATTGGAAGTGGGATCTCGTCGTTCCTATTTTTGCCCTACGTGCTTCAATTTTCTCAAGGCCTCATTCGGCTGCATCTGATCGGAAATCTGCTCTTTGCCGCCATCTGGGTCCCCGCGGCGGTATGGGCCTCGCTCATGTTTGGAACGGTGGGCGCCGGAATTGTCTGGCTCTGCGGCAATCTGCTTTTTCTTGTGCTGTGGGTTCCAGTGATCCATCGGCGACTATTGTCGCCTGAGGAGAGGCACGGCCTCGGGCCTCAGGCTTGGTGGCGCGTCGCCTTACTGGCGGGGCTACTAGCGACGACGCGGCTGATCGCCACCGACACATTCGACCGCCTGCAGTCTCTTGCCTTTCTCGCAGCTATCAGCGCGGCGATCATGGCTATCGCGACGATTTCATCTCGTGAATTGCGGAATCATTTTCTGGTTATCGTTGGGGGCTCCAGCGCTGGCAGCCAGTAAGGGCCTACTTTCTTGCGATAAGTGCGAGCTCCGCTCCCTCGGACTTTCCATGCAGCACCTCCCGGGTCATGCGCGCCTCGATAACCTTGGATTCGAGCCAGAGTCGCAAAACCGCCCAGCGTCCCAAGAGACGCCCGTCAGCCGCAATCGAAGTACTTGCGATATGGATGAAGCTCGCGAGATGGGCCGTTCGCTTCACGCGAATTTCGCGAAAACCGACCTCCGACGCCAACTGGGCGAGGTTGTCAGCGTTGAACAGCAACAAATGGCGGGGCGGTTCAAGGCCCCGCCAGTTCCTTCCATGGCGGCCGAGAAGCTCTGAGCGGGCGTTCGGCGTCATGGCCACAAGCGCGCCGCCAGGCTTCAGGACGCGGCGGCACTCGACCAGAAAGCCCCGCGCATCATGTACATGCTCCAGAACATGGCCAGACGTCACCACATCGAAGGAGTTATCGGCAATGCCTGCCGATCCGATGTCTCCCTGGATCACATCAAGTCCCCTCGTCCTCGCGGCCTTTACGGCATGGGGGTCGATTTCCACCCCACTTGCGTGCAGACCCAGACTGTTGAGGAAAGCAATTCCATTTCCGTCACCACACCCGACATCCAGGACGCGTCCGCTTTGGGCAATTTCGCTCGCTTGCAAGTGACTGACCAGCGCGTCCGCGTGGTCGGCCAAGCCCGGATAGAACCGGGCCGCCAACGCGCAGACCCACGCCAAGATCGGGGTCGAACGGCCAAAGCCATGAAGTTGGGCCGCTCGCTCCCGCGCCACGCGCCTGATCACCGCGGCGGCAATAGCGCCAGCCACACCCTGATTTCCATGCGTGTAGTAGGTTTGATAGGCCTCTCCAATAGTGGCCTGTGTCGGTCTGGGATCAAGCCAAAGTGCGCCACAAGCTGAGCAGCGTTTGAACGCCCAGACACCGGGGGCGCCGAAGAGTTGATCCCTGAGGTCCTCGTACGCCGTCTCTCCGGGCTCTTCGCAGAGAGGGCAGCAAACCTGTCGTTCGGTGTCGATGATCAGCCTCGCTCATGCTCGCCGTCCTCGGTTGGACTGCGCCCACCCAGATTGCATGGACCGCTTGCCAACCGCAATCCGCGAAGACAAAAACCATCAGCCCATAATCTTCACCCTCTCCCAAAGCCCGCGGATCTGGAAGGACTGCCTATCAAAGAAAAAGGCCGCGGGCGTGACAGCGCGTCAGCAGGTGCTCGAAATAGATCAGAAAGCGTGGCAATGACAAGTCCGTATTCCACAATTAACAACAATGCCGGCCTGACGAACGCACCAACATTTATACCCATGCCGTAATCCACCGTCAGTCCGCTCAGATAGCTATACTTCAACTCATGAGCAATCTGAACAACTTGATAATCCCAAGGTATGCAAAGAATGTATGTCGCAACCAAGGCCATAATCTGGCCCGGATTATTCCATCGTTCGAAAAAGACAAAAAAGAATAGAAACACGCACGCATATCCACCAGGTTCTGAAACCGTAAGCAGGATCGCCATAACAAGCGCACCAATTCTATAAGTTGGGACGGCATTGGGTTTCCACATTGACCCAAATATACAGGCCAATGCCCCAATTTCGCCAATTTGCATCGCAATGGGAAGGGCAAATTCCATTGTTTCGAGTGGCTTTGATCCAATTATTTGCATAATGGGGAATGATGATTTCAATAATTTTAGCAATTCCAGATAAGTTGGTGAGTAAATAATAGCGTCAACTCTAATTATTGGTAAATCACCCGAAAATCCACCTATGTTTTTCAATATCTGAATAAAACTTCCTTGACCAAAAGCTGCATAGCTTAAAGCATACAGCGTCACTATCGCGACCGCGCAGCCCTCGGCCCAACGCCACCGTCTCCGAAGAAATATTCCCAGGACTGTGATAATAAGGTAGGGCTTGAAATTGATCGACGCCGCAAGACAAAGCCACTTTACCCAGGCACTCTTCAGCAATCGGCCATGACCCAATATGAAAAACGTAAAACAGGGCACAATAAGATTTCCGCGCTCAACCGCGAACAGCATTGGTAATCCCAGTCCCAGGGCAATAGCACGGGGCAGAGCGGTCTTCGGGTTAATTTTTTGGTATATAACATATAGTACAATTACATTTATTATTGTGAATACCAAAAGTACCAATACACCTTGGTGGTCACAATTTCGAGCGATTAATTCACTATCAATATAGCAAGACGGCGCGCTAAACAAACGTAGAAAAAGAAAAGTTAGTGGTGGATATACCGAACCCCAAATATCATAGGCGCCGGGTTTATACACCCAATACGCTGAGTTGTACCAATCCATAAAAGTGTCGTTCGTATCATCAAAAAATGGCGTCGGCAAATAACCGTTGGACAGGAAGAAAAAAAATACCCACGCGATTCCACCAATCACAAGTGCAGAAAATAATAATTCTACGGTTCTTGAGTCCCCAATTTTTTTTGTGAAGTTTGACATAACCCTGATACTGCCTTGCTTACGACGCGCATTCACCTACGAAAGTCATTGGGTGGTGAAGGGAAATTTACGCGCTCACGCTCTACTACAAGCGGTACATTTCGGGCGATCTCGTGGATTACCCTAATTTGCTCGCCAAACAGACCGAGAAACAGGAAAAGAACTGCGAACGTCGCCTGGGTAAGCGCGAGTCCTAGAAGCAGCCAAGCCCCATGGCCAACAAAGATGGTCACGATGGCGGCCGCCAGTGTCAGCAACGCGGTGAACATGATCGCCAGCGCGATATAGATCGGCAGTCTCAGCAACTGTTTCGACGAACTCGCCAGCCCGGAAAGACCGAAACTCACAAGACTCAGAATACTGTTTTTCGACACTCCGCCCGCCCGTTCGGGCCGTTTGTAGGGGACGGTTTCGAGGGCAAAACCGGACTCCACGAGCATACCCCGAAAGAACGGCTCGGGGTCCCGCCAAGCCTTTAAAGTGTTTACCACCCGCCGGTCATAGAGACCGAAGCCGGTCGCGCCGGGGATGACGCGATAGTCGGCAAATCGCTTGAAGAAGCCGTACCCGATCGCCCTTATGAGCCGCAGGAACCATGATGTTTTTTCGGATTGACGCACGCCGAGAACGATCAGCGCCCCTCTGCGCCAGCGCGCGACGAATTCGCCGATCAACTCGGGTGGGTCCTGGAAATCCGCGCAGATCCCGATGATCGCCGACCCGGTGGCCTGATAAATGGCGTGGGTGGGCGAACGCATTTGACCAAAATTGCGGGTATTGACGATCAGGCGGATCCGGGGATTGAGCGCGCACAGACCTTTGATAATTTTGACGGTGTCGTCGATGGAGCCGTTGTCGATGAAGATGATTTCGTAGGAAAGGCCCAGCATTTCAAACTGATTCACGACAGCCACGGCGATCGCTGCGGCGTTTTCCTCTTCGTTTAGGCAAGGAATTATCGCCGAAACGTCGGGTGGCTCAGTGCTGGTCATGGCCTGCCCGGCAGCGACGCGCCCGGCGCCGGTTGCGCGACGTAAAACTCGGCCAACACGCCCAAAAGCAAGATCAGAAACAGGGCTGCGATCGCCGGTTCATTATACTGACGCGCTGGATCGATATAAGGTGGCTCAATGACTTGCATATTGATCGTAGCGGACAGCTTCTCGATAGTTATCGTATCAAGATAGCGTTTATAGATGTCGAATTTCGCCTCTGCATATTTTTCATTGCGAAACAGATTTTGGTATTCGGAAATTTTCGGGGTCATGCCACCGACGCTCGGCCCTGGATTGAGATTGGCGCTCGTCTGCGCGGCGGCGATCTGGCTTCTCAACGCCCCGATCTGGGCGCGTGCCGACTGAACCTGAATATTGTCGCCGGTCGCGAACGGCGTCAGGGTCGCCAATTCGGTCTCTTGCGCCTGCAATTTCGCTTGCAGTTCGGTGACCAGGGAGATGCCTGCGCCAAGTTGGGCCTCTGGCAAGGCGAGTCGGTTCGCTAAACGGAAACTATCCACCGCGGCCTGCGCCCGCCTTAACCCGTCCGTGGCTTCCCCCATCCGATCGGCGGCAATCGACTTCTTCTCCGAAGTCTGTTCGAGATTGAGCGCCTCCAGCCGGTCGCGAAGGGCCAACACGTAGTCGCTGACCACAGCCTTGGCGAATTCAGGGTCGCGGTCGGCAACCGTGATTTGTAGAATGCCGCCTCGGATCACTTCGACATCGGCCGCGTGGCCTTTCGCCGGCCCATCATGCAGGACAGTATCTGGGCCTGTCTTTTCCCTTCGCAGTCGGTTGGCTACATCGGTCGCCACCGTCTGGCTGCGGGCGACAGTCAGAACCGTCTCGATCGACTGACGGCCGCCCAGCAGCGCGCTGAGCGAGGCCAGGGTCCCTCCCCCTCCACCGCCTCCCGCCCCGAACAGTGAGGCCAGCCCACCACCGGAGCTATCGGGTAGCAGCTCGGCTTTCGCCAGATAAGACCTTGGCCAGACACACAGCACGGCTAGAATCAGTCCGACCAGGGCCACGGAAACCCTGCGCCTGAACGGATTCCGGATCCATCTGACGCCCATGACCGTGGTTATGATCGACCGCGGCGGCGTCAAGGAATAAGCGCTTTGAACGTCAGCGCACCCACGCCGAACTGATAGATGACCGCGGAAAGATCGAGGAACCGCTGCCAGGCGCTCGGCGAAGTTCTGACGGGCACGAAGATCACGTCCCCGGGTAGCGCGGCCCGGCCGGCGAAGCCGTGATCAGCGTGGCTAGAAACCACAGCGCCATTGGCCCGAACCACGTAGATGTCGCCGCGGTCGGCATACCGCTGAGGTCCCCCGGCCAGCTTCAGGTACTCCGAAAGTCGAACGGCTCCACTAAACAGGAAGGTGCCTGGACGATAGACCGCCCCGAATACGCCAACGGTTTTGGGGCGCGGCGGAACGAAGATTCGATCGTTGTTTTCCAGAAAGACCGATCCGGGGATAGATGTGGCGTCCGGCGGCACATTCAGGACAAGCCGACCGTCCGGTTTGCGCTGGCGTAATTTCTCGATCGCGGCCAGCGAGGCCTGCAGCCGCGCCCCGTCCGCGGCGAGGTTGTCACCTGTTGCAGTCGAACCACGTTGCGACAGCGGCGATAGCGACGCCGCCAACTCCAGATCGTCGATGGCCTGATTGTAGGTCGCTTCCTGCTGGCGACGCGTCGAATCCCTTACAAACTGGGTCGCGAAGGGATAAGCGCCGATCGTCAGCCCGCCCGCCTGGGCAAGCAGATCGCTCAGCGATGCGCCCGGTTTCATGTAGTAACGTCCGGGATGATCGACCTCGCCCTCGATCGTCGCGAGAATGGCTTGGCGCTCTTGCGGACGCGCCACTTCGCCCAGCGACAGCAGGCGCACGATATCGCCACGTTCAGCTGGAAACGCCTTGGCCGCCGCGTAGGGGAGTTGTTGCGACCCCTGAGCGTCGAGATCGCCAAGACGCGTCACAATCACCCGCGTATCGTCGGCCAGAGAATTGGGTCCGCCCGCATATCGGATCATATCCCCCAGAGTCTCTCCGGGCTTGGCCTCGTAGATCGCCTCGGCATTGACGCTGCCGGTCACCGCCAGTTCCGGACCCACCGGGCCGACGTTGAGAATGTCGCCATTCTGCAGCACCGCGTCGTGGGAACGGTTGCCGTTCAGAAGCAGATCGTAGAGGTCCAGAGTGGACACAAGCTCGCCGTTACGCCGCAGTTGAATTGCGCGAAAACCGCCCCCAGCCGATGGCCCACCGGCGGCCAGAACCGCGTTGGCCATCGTCGAAAGGCTGTTTGCCGTGTAGGCTCCGGGACTTACCGCATAGCCGGTGACGTAGATTGTCAGCCCGTGCAGTCGACCAATGACAACAGAAACCTTGGCCTTTTTGTATTGTCCCTCGACGTTTCTGGAAAGCGCGGCCGCCAGATCGCCGTAACGAACGCCGGCTACGTTCACCGGGCCAATCTTGGGGATGAAAATCCGGCCTTCGCTGTCGATGACTAGGCGAAGATTGGCCTCCACCGAGCCCGTGATGCCGATCACCAGTTCGTCGCCGGGATTGAGCCCATAGTCCGGCGGCACGGTCGTGGTGGCGGCCAGCGCAAAGGTCCGGGCGCTGGTGAGGATCAGCGACGATCCGAACCGAGGCAGCGGTCGGCCCACGTTCTCCTTCACGAACTTCTCGAACTCGTTCAGCTCCGGCGCCGGATGTCGAAACAGTTCGAACTGTCCGGGCTTATCGCCAGGCCGTGCATACAGCGCCCCCGACGCCGTCTGGTCATCGGGCGAGCTATTGATCTGGGGATTGACGATCGGCTGTCCGTCGGACGAAAGTTGATCGGTCTGGCTGGGCAAACTGGGGATATACGTCGGGCTGAAGCCCCCCTGTTGACCCCCCGACTGGGAGGAACGGGCGCCGGAACCGTATGACGATCCGCTTTGGGCGCCGCCATAGACCGGCGCGTTAGACCCGGTTCCAGAACCCTGACCGCCATATTGGCCCGTAGACCCGCCGGCCTGCCCTTGCTGAGACCCGAAAGGATCATATGAATTATAGCCCGCCGACTGGGCACAGACGGAGCTTGCCCCCGCGACGATCAGGGAGCCGATTAAGAGTGACGTTTGTCTGACCAATTGTACCGCCAAAATCAAAAAAAACTCGCCATATATCTCGCCGTATCGCCGATCTGTGTCGGGAAATCGACCGGCAAGACGCCGAAGGACTGTTTGAGCCCGGCATAGGCCTCGCCATTGCCAAGATACAGGTCGGCCGCGTCGCCAACCATCGGAGGACGCCGCGCATGAGTTTGATGACCAAGCCCAAGCGCGACCGTCTTGGCGATATCCGCCATTTCGCAAATCCGATCCCCCGCGGTGTCGAACATTACCGCCCCCGCCTCGCCGTCCGTGAGCGCGCCCAACACCACGCTCATCAGTTCGCTAATCGCTACGTAAGAGCGAAAAACCGGCCGCGTGGCACGGATTTCAATCGGCCGGCCCGCCAAGGCGTCGGCGATGAAACACGCCAGGGCGTATGAAGACTGCTTGTTGATATAAGGCCCC
>JAYVYH010000273.1:0-4633 GCA_043784385.1 Caulobacteraceae bacterium
GTTCCCAGGGCGCTATTGGCTAACTGATCGAGGTTTTCCACGACATCGTAGCCAATTCCATTGTCGGATATGACCAGCAACACCTTCCCGTCGCCCGACTGGGTCAGGGCGATTTCGATGGTCCCCCTTCCGTCGACAAAGGCGTGTTTCAATGAATTCGTCACCAGTTCAGTAACAATCAGCCCCAAGGGGATCGCGAAGTCCAGGCCCACATCGAGGGGAACGACCTTCATGACCAATTGGATGTCGGGGCCAGCGCCGCCCTCCACTATATTTTCCGAGAGTTCCACAAGGAATGACGCTATGTCAAACGTCGAGAGATTTGACGAGTTCATCAACTGCTGATGAACCAAGCCTAGAGCATAGAGACGGCCACGCATGCTCGTGAAGGCTAACTTTGCCGCCGGGTCCGCCACCTGAACGGCCTGCATCATCAGTAAGCTATCGACAATCTGGAGATTATTTTTTACGCGATGGTAGACCTCCCTTAGCAGGAGATCGCGCTGCGTCAGGGCCGCGGTCCGTTCCGCGAGTAGGATTTCGAGGTCGTGCTTGGCGGCCTCGAGAGCTGACTTGGCGCGGCGGCTTTCATCGATGTCCTCGATGATGGTTATCGTCATAAGCGGCTGAAGGGGGTCGGGCGTTTTGAAGACGCTCGCGCATACACGGCCCCAGACTGGCGTTCCATCCTGGCGAATGTAGCGTTTTTCCCGAACAATGGCGCTAGGGCGGCCCTGGATCAGTTGCTCGTATCCCGCCTGCCCCGCTCGCCTGTCATCGGGCCACGTCAATTCCCAGGCGGTACGGCCGATAATCTCTTCAGGATCGTAGCCAAGCATCCGGGCAAAAGCCTGGTTGGCCTGCACGATCCGCGCCGTCGAGGCGTCCACCAAGGTCTGCCCCACGGACGCGGCTTCAAAGCTCGCGCGGAACTGCGCCTCACTGACTCTCAAAGCCTGCTCGGCGGTCTTTCGTTCGGTAATGTCGCGCTCGACCGTCACCCAGTGATTTTGAAGGCCGCTCTCATCAGAGATCGGCCAGGTTTCCGATTCCAGCCAGATCTCCTGTCCTGACTTGGTATAATATATCAGCTCGGCGTGAACGCTATGAAAGGCGGTCATGGCGGCGCGAATACGAGCCAATTCACCAGGGTCGGTGTTCGGGCCGTACAACAAACTCTGCGGCCGGCCGATGACCTCGGCCCGGTCATAGCCAGTAAGGGATGTAAAGGCGTCGTTTACATAAACAATTGGCGAACCAGATCCATCGATCAGCTCTCCTTCGGTGATAACCACTATATCGTTTAGTTTAACAGCAATCGTATTCAGTAACTTCCACCGCCTTGTTTGGAGGTATTCCAACGTAACATCGCGAATTGTACCCGAGAGAACCCTCCGTCCCGGCGCCTCAAAAATCCGCGCGGTTTCCTGCACATGGCGGATGGCGCCATTGGGCAGCACAATTCGATAAGTGATGTCGAAAGATTCTTGACAACGCATAGCCCCGGTCCGCCCGGCTATGTAGCAGTCCCTGTCGGCCGGGTGCAGGAGTTTGACGAACTGACTGAAATCATTATTAAATTGACTGGGTTTTAGACCAAATATTTCACAAGCTTTGTCTGACAGGGACAGCTCATCGGTTACGATGTCATGTTCCCAAACACCAATGCCAGCGCCCTCAACGGCGCTTAATATCTGCTGCACTGATGGGCTGCTCTTCAACATCAAACCATTGATTTCGACACGAGTGTCTGGGCTACGCTGACATGGAGCCCTAACGGTGGGACACCGAACCTCGCTACCACAATCAGGGCAACCTTAGTAGTTTTTTGTTACAAATTGACACATACAAATTTTCCAAAGGCAATCACGGAGTCAAGGTCCCTGATAGAGCCGTCGAATGTTGGAACGACGCTACCTCGTCGGCGGCAGCCCGAAGTCGCTGCCGATCTGACTCAAGATGAACTAGGCCCACGACGCGCGGTCATGCCGTGGGAAGGGGCGGGGGGCCGGGGAGCGCCTGGGGAGAGGTCGCGGCGCTGGCGAGGAGGTTGAGGGGAGCGCGCGGGGCGACTACGGGGCGCTGGACGGGCGCTGCCGGGGCGGCGGCGGGCGCCTTGGGGGGCGGTGAAGGGCGCTCCACAGCCCTTTTCGGCGCTTCATCGGCTGCCTGCTCCGCCGCTATGGCATTGAAAACCTTATCGAGATGCCCGCGCTCATAGACTTGGCGGTCTACCAGCGCGGCGTGCAGGCGCGAGGCGTCGAGGATGGCGGGCCGCGCCGTGTTGACCAGGGCGGGTTTCTCCCAGCCCTCCCCTGCCTTGATGATGCGCCGCAGCGAGGCAAGCATACCCACGTGGCCGACATGTTCCATATTGGTTTGCAGCGCGCGAACCTCGGCGAGGCCCTCGGCCACCTCATTCTTCAACGCGAGCCGGTTGGGATGGCCCCTGTGGCGCACAAACCCAGCGCTCTCATAGGCGTCGATCAGCAGCGCGCTCTTGGCGCAAGCCTTGGCGGAGGCTTCGTAGCGGGGGTTTTCGAGGGTGGGCATGGGGCAAGGTCTCTGGGACTGGTGGACCGATCCTTGGATGCATTGCATTATGCGACTTTTGGTGGCAGTTGTCAATCTGCAAATGGTGGCGGCGCCCCAAACGCCGCGACTTGCGGCCAGCGAGCGTATGATGTCCCGCTTGAAAACGATCGTGTCCAGCGGCGCCGTGTCACCCACGCCCATCCTCAATCATGATTATACGGAGCTCATCTCGTGAGCCTTGGATGTGGTGGGCAAAGTCACGCTCTCGGTCGTCGCTGATCCACCGCTCCAATGCGACTCGCGCGATCGTGACGCCAGCTTCGGACACCATTCGAGCGACGGGCGCTTCAAGGCCGCGCTTCTCGAGAGCCGCCCCCATGGCCAACGTGAGCTCGTGCAACTTCAGCATCTCTCGCTCAAGGAACTCGGGGTGTGCGGCGACTAGGGCCTGGCGCCGCTTCACGTTCGCCCGGCTTCCGTCGAAGAAGTCGCCAACTGCTTCAAGGGCGCGGATCGCCACGGCCAACGGCCGCATGTGCGCGGGCGCGCCCGCGACGGCGTTGGCGACGCGGGCCTGTAACTCGCCGGCGCGCCAGAACAGGACTTCGCGCTTGTCGGCAAAATATCGATAGAAGGTGCGCTCCGTCAGCTGTGCGCGCGCGGCGATCTCTGGAACCGTCGTGCGTTCAACGCCACGTTCCTGGAACAGCGCTGTCGCCGCAATTTCGAAGCGCTTCCGCGCATTCTTCGCCTTCTGAACCATTTCTCATCCGTATGGGTATTGTCAGGGTCTGACAATATTGCTAGGAATTGTCAGACCCTGACAATGAGAGCGTCGCTCTGCGGATCAACGGAGACCGGCAATGACCTTTCAAATAATGGCGCTTATCGTGACGGGCGCCGGCTGCCTTCTCGGCCTCCGCTTCATGTTTGCCGGGGGTTTGGTGCTCAAGGAGTGGGGCATCGAGGCTACTGCGGGCTCGCTTGTCGTATTTCGCCGGATTGGCGCGATCTACCTGAGCCTCGCTCTAATGTTCTTCCTCGGACGAGCTGCTGCCCCGTCGGATCTCCGCTCGGCGGTGTGTCTGGTCACGGGCGGAGCGATCGCGCTGCTCGCGTGTCCCGGGCTGTTCGAGTTCCTGGCTCGACTAGTCAGCGCCCGCGCCTTCCGCTCGGTCGTCGGTGAGGCGGTACGCGCGGCCGGCTTCGTCTGGGTGTGGTGGGGCGGGCGATGACTGCACCGCACGAATTGGTGATGCCTCACCAGAACGGATCGAGGTAATTGTTTATGAAGCGCGTTCAATATCGCCAATATGGCGGCCCCGAGGAACTGCGGCTGGACGAGGTGAAGCTACCTGACGTGGGCAGGGGCCAAATTCGGGTTCAGGTCAGGGCTGCATCAGCAAACCCGATGGACTGGAAGATCCGCAAAGGCGAAATGAAGATGATGACTGGTCGAAAGTTTCCGCGCGGTCTGGGTCATGATTTCGCCGGTTTGGTCGAAGCCGTCGGGCCGGGCGTGGAGCGGCTCAAGGCGGGCGATGAAGTTTTCGGCGTCACATCCATAAGCCAGGCGGGCGCGTTGGCCGAATTCGTCGTCGCGGACGAAAAAAACGTTGAGCTCAAGCCGCCATCCGTCTCGTCCGAGCAGGCGGCCGCCTTGACCATAGTCGGCCTGACGGCCTGGAACGCACTGGTGGCGAAGGCAAGGCTGACAGCTGGCCAGTCGGTGTTTGTCACCGGGTGTCTGGGCGGGGTTGGGCGTTCGGCGGTGCAGATTGCGCGCATGCGCGGTGCACGCGTCATCGGCAGTTGTAGCGCGTCCGGACGCGTGGAAGCGCTGGCGCTGGGCTTGGACGAGGTGGTCGACTATCGCGCCTTCGACATCGCTTCGTATCAACGTTGCTTCGATGTGGTCTTCGATACAGCCGGCGCGCTGTCGCTGAGCCAATGCGGGGCGATGCTGAAACGCCGCGGTATGTCGCTACACATCGTCCCCACGCCCGCGAAGCTGTTCGGCTGCCTGCTCCCGTCGCGACATCACCTGGTGTTCGGCAATCCGACGCCAGAATCCCTGGCGGGCATTGCCGAAGCGGCC
>JAYVYH010000274.1:0-1843 GCA_043784385.1 Caulobacteraceae bacterium
CATCACGCCTACGTCGTGCGGCGATATCATCCGTATTATCGTCGGCAAGCCTATCGTTATGGCTACCCCTACGGCGGCTACGTCGCGCCGGTGGTGCCGTATTTTGGGTACCAACAGTACCAGCAGCCCTATTTCGAGCACCACCACCATCACCACCATCATCACCACCACCAGCAAGACGACTACTAGGGCGATCGGTTGAGGCGGCGCCTGAGCGCTCTCAGGCGCCGCGATCACGCGCCTTGGCGGCGCGCAACATGTGACGATAGGTACCGTCAAATACGGTGCGGGTGTTCGAAACCCAACGCGTCCCAGCTGACAATGTGTCCCGGCTGGCGTGTATGCGGCGCGACCTGAGTTCGCGCTCCGCGGCGTCGTCTTCCCCCATCGGCTCTAGGGTCAACTCGGGCTCGGCGGGAATAACGATCACCTGCAGGAAGCCCTCGCCTTTGCGAAAGATATGCGTCACGCCTCTGGGCGGCGCCTTGAAGATCGCGAAGAACATCATCGGCCACCAGTTGCTGCGGATCAGGGCCGGAACGGCGATTGGGACGTCTTGGTCCCTCGCGGCATAGAAGCGCGGATGCGGTTCTGTCCGGATCGCCCAGCTCGGATCGACCATCAGATCTAAGACGACCTGGTAGGAGTAGAACCCTTCCCCGAAAGGCCGGAACGGTGGCCACATCATGCCATCGCCAGGGTCTGGTCCCCAGTCCGCTTCAAGCTGCACGCGTCCGCGATGGGTGCGAACGCGGAGTTCCTGATCGAACGGATACAGGATCTCGATGCCGTATCGCGCGCCCTCGGAGAACGGAGCGCAATGCCAGATCTGTTCGTGGGAGCCGTCTGCCCGTGGCTGAGGCTCACCCGCCCATCCCGGCACCGGAAGTTCGGTCTGGCGAGGCGGCAGGCCGCGACCGTGGACGCGGTATTTCACAATAGGCATGACCTCACCCCCTTGACGGCTGCAATCAGCTTCCGAATCCCTCGATGAGGACGACGCTCAACATCATCAAATCGACCTCTTGGCGCAGGCACCACGCAAACGGAGGACGATTGCCCGAGACGTTCCGGGACTCGGCGGGCGTCATCGGATTTCGCGGCTATTTGCGAGTCCAGCTTCCGCCCAACGGCTTGTCGTACGCCCCCGTCGAAAGACGGCTGATCAATTGCTGGGCGGTCGCCTCGCCGGCGGTGGCCTCGGTCACCCCGGTCTTGGCTGCGATATCCCTATAGGCCCGGGCGCGGCCGGCGTTTATTTCCGCCACCGCCGCCTGCACCGCTGGATCGGCTGAGCCCGTAACCAGCCCCAGGAAGCCGTCGCCTTGCTCTCCGACAATACCCTGAGCTTTGGCCGCATCGACAGTGGCCTTCGCGGCGGGGGATTGCGCCGATGCGGCGCCGGCCCCGAGACTGAGGCCGAGGGCCAGGACGATGATGAGGCGACGGATCATGAGACGGCCCTTTGGGCTAGAACAGGTTGG
Source organism: Caulobacteraceae bacterium (assembly GCA_043784385.1). Classification (GTDB taxonomy): domain Bacteria; phylum Pseudomonadota; class Alphaproteobacteria; order Caulobacterales; family Caulobacteraceae; genus Acaudatibacter. The sequence goes on from JAYVYH010000274.1 coordinate 1,485, forward strand.
GATTCTGCTGGATCGCTGTCTGAACTTCCTTGTCCAGGCGGATGCGAATGTTGGCGTCCAGCTTGGCGTAGATGGTGATTGGCTCCACCTTCACGTCGATGGTCGGCGCGCAGCCCCCGAGGTTCACCAGCGCGACCGCGCCAGCTAGGCCGATGAGGGCGCTGCGTCCATTCATGGCTGTGTTGCCTTTCATTTGGCGGGGACAGAAGCCCCTAGCCCCTGAACCCGCGCTGAACGGGAAGCCGCGCCGCTGTCGCCCAAAGCGTCGCGCCATGCCTGGGTGAGCGCCTGGACAAGTTCGCCGAAGTTCAATGAGGTGTCGAGCGTTAGGTCGATCTTGGTGTTCGACGGCAGGGCGA
>JAYVYH010000275.1:0-8892 GCA_043784385.1 Caulobacteraceae bacterium
CGTTCAGAAGCGTCGACTTTCCCGCTCCGTTGGCTCCCAGGACGGCGAGGCGATCACCCGCGGCCAGGGCGAAACGATCGACCTTCAACAGCACGCGCGCCTTGTCGGGCGTGGTCACCGTCAGGTCGGCCAAGCGCAAGGCGATCTTGGCCTCGATCTCGCCATCGCCCAACTCAAGACGTCGCTCGCGGGCCTGGTAAACCTGGGTCTTCGCCGCCTCGATGTGAGCAATTCGGGTCTCGGTGGCGCGCTGTCGCTTGTGGAAGTCGGGGTTTTTCACCCCCCAGACATGGTAGCGGGCGGCGACGGCCTCCAGGCGCTTGATCTCCCGCTCCTCGACCTTTCGGCGCACGGCGGCGGCGGCGTCGCGGCGCAGCAGCTCCTCCCGGGCATGGGCGAAGGGCGTCCGGAAGACGTGGGCGCCATCGTCGCGCAGGAACAGGGTGCGGGTGCTGACGCGGTTGAGGAACTCCCGGTCATGGGAAACGATCAGCATCGGCATGGTGATGTCGCTGGCCAGCCAGCGTTCCAGGACATTGATATTGCCGATATCCAGGTGGTTGGTCGGTTCGTCGAGAACGAGGATGTCCGGCGCCTCCAGCCGGGCGACACCCGCGATCAGGATCAGCCGTTGCCAGCCCCCGGACAGGGAACTGAACAGGCCATCGGCGACTGCGGCCGAAACTCCGATCTCGTCGAGCATGACGTCGATGCGCCAATCCTCGCCGAACGCCCCGATCCGCTCCAGGGACTGTTCCAGCACCTGCCTGACAGTCAGGGCCGCCAGCCCCGGCGGAACCTCTTGGGGCAGACTGCCGATCCGCAGGTTGCGCGAACGGATCACCTTGCCGCGGTTGAGCTCAAGCTCTCCGGTCAGGCATTGGAGCAGGGTCGACTTGCCGACGCCGTTCTCGCCCACCAGGGCGGTGCGGTCACCGTCCAGCAGGAAGGTGATGCCAGAAAACACCTTGCGCACGCCGTGGAAGAAGGCGCCCTCCTCCATGCCCAGAACCGCCTGACGGACCGCCATGGGCGTGTCGCCGTCGTCAGACGGTTACGGCGGCGCCGCAGCGGGCGAGAACGCCGCGGAGGTCGCGCAGGGCCGGGAACACTTCATTATTCCAGTCGCCGCCCTGAGCGTCATAGGCGCGCTGTTCGGATTCGACGATTTGCTTGTCCTCGGCGAAGATACCCTCGGTGAACCAGACCACGAATGGCCAGGCCGCCTCGATAAGACCAGGCAGCGGCGGGCGTTTCACCGACAGGTAGCCAAAGGTGCGGTTGGTGCGCTGCTCGGCGTCCAGCGGCGTGTAGCCCAGCCAGACGTCGAGGACAGGGTCGTCCGTCTGTTTGATATCGCGCCCTACCCAAACCTTGAGGTTCTGCGACGGATAGTCAGTGCGGATGCGCATGTGATCGGAGAAATCCGCCTTGGCGTCGGCGCCGCGCGGCCGCATCAAATCGACGATCACCGCCTCGCCGATACTGCCTTTGCCATCCGTGCGGCTGAAGCTGTATTCGACTTCTGCCCAGTCATCACCATGGCGGCGGCCAAGGCAATGGGCCTTGATCGAACCCATCAGCTTTCGGTGCATGAACTGGTGGTTCATGTCGAACAGGTTCTCGTGCATGAAGGTATAGTGGCAGTTGACCTCGCGGTTCAGCCGCCGAGTCTTGTAGTCCTTGCGCCCGAACGAACCGAGCGCCTCGGGCAGCCGTGCCTCGGCGAGGGCCGGATCGCCGGGGAAGATGAAAATCAGATCATCGATCTCGGCGGCTGGGTAGGCTTTTACGCCGTTGGGAAGGCGTTCCTTGCCCAGATAGGGAACATCGACACACTTGCCAGTCTGGTCGTAGGCCCAGCCGTGATAGTGGCATTTCAGGCGCTCGCCCTGCACCACGCCCAGATGCAAGGGCACCTGACGATGGGCGCAACGGTCTTCGAGCGCGAACACCTTCCCGGCCTTGCCGCGATAGAGCACGATCGGATCGCCAGCGAACCGGCGGCCCAGCGTCTTGCCTGGTTTCAACTCGTCGGCCCAGGCGACCGGATACCAATGGTCCGGATGGGCCCCGACCCGGCGCAGGTCAAAAGCGTTCGGCGCATTGGCCTGGCGCATGGCGATCGGCGTCGAACCATCGTCCGGCATGGAAATCCCCCTCATCGAGACTCACCTTTGCCTTACCAAACTGTAACCATACAAGCTTCGATACGCTATTTCAGCACTCAAGCCGAACCGTCGCCTGCAGTTCGACGCCGGCGGCCGAACCGCCGATCAGCAGGTCGGAAGCGGCCGGTTCCGCAACCCAGCGGCCTTGATAGGGACTCCAGAACGAAAACGCACCGACGTCCAGGGTGAGATTGACCTGCTTGCTCTCGGCAGGCGCGAGCACGACCTTGGCGGAGCCCTTCAACTCCTTGACGTAGACCCCTTCGCCACAGGGGGCGTCGTTCCTACCGCCCCCTAGTCTGATACCACCAAGGCGTCATAGCCCCACTCGTCCTTCAGGACATCCTTGAGGAGATAGCTGTTCTCGGTGGCGTAGGTCCCGTTGACGAGGTTGTAGGAAGCCATCACCGTCCACGGATCGGCGGTCTTCACCACGGTCTCGAAGGCGGCCAGATAGATCTCCCGCAGGGAGCGTTCATCGACGATGGCGTTGACCGTCATGCGGTTAGATTCCTGATTGTTGACCGCATAGTGCTTAAGCGGGGCTTCGACCCCCTCGCCCTGTAGACCCTCGACAAAGGCCGTTCCAAGTGCTCCGGCCAGGAACGGATCCTCGGAATAGGTCTCGAAATTGCGGCCCCTGACCGGGGTGCGGACGATGTTGATCGTCGGGGCCAGGACCACGCGGTTGTCCAGCGCCAGGGCCTCGCGGGCGATGGCTGCGGCGACCTCGCGGATCAGGCCCGGGTTCCAGGTCGAGGCCTGGGCGACGCCGACCGGAAACACAGTCGAGGTCGCCCCCTCGTTGGACCGCACCCCGGTCGGCCCATCGGTGACCCGCACCGGCGGCACGCCGAGCCGCTCGATCCCCGCCAGGGTGAAAGCGGCCGAGCCGGCCGTCGCCGCGATTGAGGGCGCTTACGCCATGTGGCGTTCCTCCGACTGTTTTGGAGAGCCTACGTCCGGTCGGAGGGAGGGGGCAAGGCGCGCCGCCCCCTGGTGAAGTAGAGATAGAGCGGCAGGGGCGCGACCGTCACCACGGCCGACCAGAAACCAGAAGCCGGGTCGTCGATCACCACCACCGCGATCAGAGCGGCCTGGATCAGGGCGGCGAAGATCGACAGGGCGGGAAACAGCGGGGTGCGGAACGGCCGTTCCAGATCGGGCTCCTTGTAGCGCAGCCAGATGCCGCTCAGGCAGATCATCAGGATGCTGCCGATGCTCCAGGGCGCGTAGATGCGCACGATGCTTTCATAGCTGCCCGAGCCGGCGAACAAGGCCGAGACGATGGCCACCGCCATGACGCTGCGCCGGGGCGCGCCGCCCTTGGCGACATGGGCCAGGAAGCGAGGCAGCACACCGTCCGCGGCCATGCGGAAGGTAATGCGCGAAGCGGCCATGATCTGCAGGTTGACGATGGCGGCCAGGGAGATGGCTCCGATCGCCGTGACAGCGGTGTTGCCGATAGCGCCCAACGAGACCTTGATCGCGTCGCCCACGGCCAGTTCCGAGCCGGCCACCTGATTGGGGGTCAAAACGTGGAACAGCGCCGCGTTTACCAGCAGATAGACGATGGTCACCAGGCCGATGCCCAAGAAGGTGGCGCGAGCGACGTTGCGATGGGGGCTATGGACCTCCTCGGAGAAGTAGATCGCCCCGTCCCAGCCGGCGTAGGTCTGGTAGATGACCCGGATAGCCATGATGATCGCGCTGATCTCCGCCGCGCCGGTGGCGACAGGATGCGCGACCGCGAGGTGGAAGCCGGGCGGCGCGCGTGGCGAGATGAACAAAACCGCGGCCACCAGCAGAAATGCGCCACCCTTGATGCCGCTGGCGATGCTTTGGGAGGCGCCGCTGATCCGGGTGCCGGTCAGGTTGATGGCGGTCATCACCCCGATCAGGCCGACAGCCAGGATGCTGGTGGGCAGGGCCGTGGCCAGGCCCAGGCGGTGGACATATTCGCCGAACACCACGGCGATGAAGGCGTTGGAGGCGGTGTATTGCAGCCAGGTCAGCCAGCCCGTCATGAAGCCGGTCGCCGGGCCGAAGGCGCGAGTGGCGATCGGATAGCTGCCGCCGGCCCTGGGGATCGAGGCGCCGGCCTCCACCAGCGGCATGGCGGTCAGCAGGGCGACGCCGCCGCCGATCGCCCAGAACAGCAGGGTCATGGGGACGCTGTGAATGCCGAGGGCCACCACGCCGGGCGCCCGCATGATCCCCGAGCCGATGATCCCGCCCACCACCACCGCCAGGCCGAACACGATACCGAGCACCCGGGACAGCTGGTCGTGCCCGTGGGTCGGGTGGGTAGAGGCGTCGGTCATGGACGGATCGTTTCTCGCGCGTAGGTAGTCGGCAACAGTCCGGCGCGAAGACGGCAAGTCAAGGGACCGATGGCGCGGCCGTCTCCAAACCACCGCCAAGCGTGGTGTACACGGTCACCAGATTGGTCGCCCGGGCCAGCTTGGTGGCGACCAGGGTCTGGCGAGCGGCGTAGAGCGTTCGCTGGGCGATCAGGGCGTTCAGGTAGGTGTCGGCGCCCCGCTGGTAGCGGGCGTCGGAGAGCTGGTACGACTTGGCTGCGGACTCGGTGAGATCGCGCTGGGCCTCCAGCTGGGTCTCGATCGTGCCGCGCTGGGCCAGGGCGTCGGAGACCTCGCGAAACGCGGTCTGGACGGATTTTTCATAGGTCGCCAAGCTGACCTCGCGCTGGGCCTTGGCATAGGCGAGGTTGCCCCGGCTCTGGCCGAAATCGAAGATCGGCTGGGTGATGGTCGGGGCGAAGCTCCAGGTCTCGGAGCTGGCGCGGAACAGCGTCGACAGGGCCAGGCTGGTGGCGCCGCCCGATCCGGTCAGGGATATATCCGGGAAGAACGCCGCGCGCGCCACGCCGATGTTGGCGTTGGCGGCCTTCAGCCGATCCTCGGCCTGGACCACATCGGGCCGGGCCAGCAGAACCTTGGAGGCCAACCCACTTGGTAGCTGGGGCAGCACCACGCCGTCGCTGTCGATGTCGGCGGGCAGCATATCGTCGCGAACCGGGGCGCCGACCACCAGTTCCAACGCGTTGCGGTCCCGAGCCACCTGGGTGATCAGGCGGGCGACGTCATAGCGGGCCTGGTCGACCACGGTCTGGGCCTGGGACACGTCAAGCTGGGAGGCGACGCCGCCGTCGAACCGCGCCGTGGTCAGGGAGACCGTGGCCTCGCCGCTCTTGCGGGTGTCCTCGGCGATGGCCAGCAGCGCCCGGTCGGACCCCAGGATCAGCCAGTCGGCCGCCACCTCGCGGACCAGGGTGATCTGGACCGCGTCCCGGGCCTCGCGGGTGGCGAAATAGCTGTCGAGGGCGGCCTTGGTGGCGTTGCGCACCTTGCCGAACAGGTCGAGTTCCCAGGCGCTGACACCCGCCTTGGCGTTGTACAGGCGCTCGTTATAGACGCCCGACCCGCCACCGCCGGACGAAAATCCGCCGCCGCCAAGCGCGCCGATGGGCGTCTGGCCATAGGTGGCGCTGAACGTGGCGCCCAGTTTCGGAAACAGGTTCGATCGCTCGACCACATACTGGGCGCGGGAGGCCGCGACATTGGCCACGGCGATCCGCAGGTCGCGGTTGTTGTCGAGAGCCTGGAGGATCACGGCCTTCAGTCTGGCGTCGCCAAAGAAGTCGCGCCATGCGCCGACCGGCTGGACGGACGGTGTCGCCGCGGGATAGGCGCCGCTAGACGGCAGGGCCGCGGGCACGGGGGCGGCTGGGTGGCGATAGGTGGGCGCGAGATCCACGCAGGCGCCAAGCGACACTGCCGCGATGGCCAGCACGGGCAGATTGAGCTTTCGGCGGCGGACCGGATTCATTTGGCCTTCCCCTTGGCGCGATAGGCGCCGCGCACCCAGGCGAAGAACAGAGGCACAAAGAAGATCGCCATAACCGTCGCCGCCAGCACCCCGCCGATCACCCCGGTACCGATGTCGTTCTGGCTGCCTGCACCGGCGCCAGTGGATATGGCCAGGGGCATGACCCCGGCGATGAAGGCCAGGGATGTCATCAGGATCGGCCTCAAACGCAGCCGCGCCGCCTGCCGAGCAGCCGCCAGCGGCGTCTCACCCGACTTTTCCGCTTCATCCGCGAACTGGACGATCAGGATGGCGTTCTTGGCCGACAGACCGATCGTGGTCAGCAGGCCCACCTGGAAGTAGATGTCGTTGTAAAAGCCGCGCAGCGTCGCCGCCAACAATGCCCCGAACACGCCTAGCGGCACCACCAGCATTACCGCCGCCGGGATCGCCCAGCTCTCGTAAAGCGCGGCCAGACACAGGAAAACCACCAACATCGAGAGGCCCAGCAGCACCGGCGCCTGGGAGCCGGAGAGCTGCTCCTGGTAGGAGATGCCGGTGAATTCATAGCCGATCCCGGCGGGGAGCTTGGCCATGATCTTCTGGATCGCGGCGATCGCGGCCCCGGAACTCTTGCCAGGCGCCGCCTGGCCCTGGAGATCCATGGCCGGCACGCCGTTGTAGCGCTGCAGCTGGGCCGGGCCGACCATCCAGCTGGAGTTGGCGAAGGCCGAAAACGGGGCCATGGCGCCGCTGGAGCCGCGAACGCGCCAGAGGCCCAGATCTTCGGGGCTCGATCGATAGGGCGCGTCGCCCTGCAGATAGACCTTCTTAATTCGTCCGCGGTCGATGAAATTGTTGACGAACTGGCCGCCAGATGCGGCGGTCAGGGTATCGTTGACGTCAGCCTGGGCCAGGCCGAGGGCTCCGGCGCGGGCCTGGTCGATGTCCAGGTGAAGCTGCGGGGTGTCTTCCTGGCCGTTGGCGCGCACGCCCGCCAGGACGGGGTCTTGCGCGGCCATGCCGAGGAACTGGTTGCGCGCCGCGAGCAGGCGATCGTGGCCGAGGCCGCCCTGGTCCTCCAGATAGACGTCGAAACCCGTGGAATTGCCCAACTCCTGTACCGCTGGCGGAACGAGCACGAACACCCGAGCGTCCCGGGACCTGGCGAAGGCGCCCATCGCCCGGCCGGCGATAGCAGGGGCATGGTTGGCGCGGCCATGGCGGTCGGCCCAGGGTTTCAGATGGACAAAGGCTTGGCCGAGGTTCTGTCCGGATCCGGCGAAATTGTTGCCGCTGACATTATAAACGCCTTCGACGTTGTCCTTCTCGGCGGTCTCGAAATAGCTTCGCAGCTTGGCGCCGACATCGACGGTTCGGTCCAGGGTGGCGCCGGTGGGCAGGTTGACCAGGGCGATCATCACCCCCTGGTCTTCCTCGGGAAGGAAGGCGGTGGGCAATCGGGCGGCCAGCAGCACCATGACCGCGGCCACGACGAAATACAGAATGACCATCGGTCGCGGATGGGCGAGAATCCGCTCCACCAGACCGTCGTAGCGCCTCACCCCGCCGTTGAAGACGCGGTTGAAGATGCCGAACGGGTTGTTTCCGGTTGCCCGGGCTTGCTTCTTGCTCGGCCGCAGCAGGGTGGCGCACAGGGCCGGGGTCAGGACCAAGGCCACCAGGATCGACAGCACCATCGCCGAGACGATGGTCACCGAGAACTGGCGGTAGATCACACCCGTGGAACCGGGGAAGAAGGCCATGGGCAGGAAGACCGCCGACAACACCAGGGCGATGCCGACCAGGGCGCCCGTGATCTCACCCATCGACTTGATGGTGGCGTCCTTGGGCGAGAGCCCCTCCTCCTCCATGATCCGTTCGACGTTCTCCACGACGACGATGGCGTCGTCGACCAGCAGGCCGATTGCCAGCACCATGGCGAACATGGTCAGGGTGTTGATCGAATAGCCGAAAGCGGCCAGGACCCCGAATGTGCCCAGCAGCACAACCGGCACGGCCAGGGCCGGGATCAGGGTCACCCGCCAGTTCTGCAGGAATACGTACATCACCACGATCACCAGCCCGATGGCTTCGATCAGGGTTATGACCACCTCGCGGATCGACAGCTTCACGAAGGTGGTGTTGTCGACCGGAAAGGTCATGGCGACGCCCGGCGGCAGAGTGGCGGCCAGTTCGGTGGCGCGCTTCTTGACCCGGTCGGCGGTGTCCAGGGCGTTGGCGCCGGGCGCCAGCTTGATGGCGACACCGGCCGCCGCGTGGCCGTTGAACCGGCTGGTGACACTATAGTTGTCGGCCCCCATCTCCACGCGCGCGACGTCCGAGAGACGCACCTGGGAGCCATCGGCGGCGCTGCGCAGCAGGATGGCTTTGAACTGCTCGGGAGTCTGCAGATAGGACTGGGCGGTGACCGTGGCGTTCAGCGCCTGACCCTGGGGCGCGGGCTGGCCGCCGATCTGTCCAGCCGAGACCTGGACATTCTGAGCCAGGATCGCGGCTCGAACATCCGATGGCATCAAATTGTAATAGCTGAGCTTATAGGGATCGAGCCATACGCGCATGGCGTACTGCCCACCGAAGATCTGCAGATCGCCCACGCCGTCCACGCGGGCCAGGGGATCGACGAAGCGGCTGTTGACGATGTCGGCTATGTCGATGTCGCGATGGCGTCCGTCGGTGTCGTAGAGGCCCACCACCATCAGGAAACTGGGTTGGGACTTCGCCACCGTCACGCCCTGCTGCTGCACCTGGGCCGGCAGCAGGGGCGTGGCCGCCTGCAGCTTGTTCTGCACCTGGACCTGGGCGATGTCGGCGTTGGTCCCCGGGGCGAAGCTGGCGGTGATCTGCACCTGACCGCTGGAGCTGCTGG
>JAYVYH010000276.1:0-3060 GCA_043784385.1 Caulobacteraceae bacterium
ATTACATTGGTGGACACCGGCGCCGACACCATGACCGGAGGGCGCCTGAAAGCAATCCGCCGTTATCTGGACCAGGATGAGCCCTTCTGTTTCACCTACGGCGATGGTGTTGCCGATATCGATATCGGCGCTCTGATCGCTTTCCATCATGGCCATGGGAAACGCGCCACGCTCACCGCGGTGGCCCCGCCAGGGCGATTTGGCGCGATGGAGTTCAGCGGCGATTTCGTCACCTCATTCCGCGAAAAGCCGGATGGTGATGGGATTCGCATCAATGGCGGCTTCTTCGTCGCCTCTCCCTCGGTGCTAGATCTGATCGAAGGACCGGAGACTGTCTGGGAGCGCGAGCCCCTGGAGCGTCTCGCCATCGGTGGTGAACTGGCGGCGTTTCACCACAATGGCTTCTGGCAGCCGATGGACACCTTGCGTGACAAGGTGGTGCTTGAGGAACTTTGGGCGACTGGACAGGCGCCTTGGAAGACATGGTAGGCGCCGCGTCGTTCTGGGGTGGCAAGCGGGTATTCATCACCGGCCACACGGGTTTCAAGGGCGCGTGGTTGGCGCTCTGGCTATCGGAACTGGGCGCGGAGGTGACCGGCTACGCACTTTCGCCGCCAACCACGCCCAGCCTATATGAGATGGCGAAGGTCGGCTCACGATTGCGCCATTTGGACGGCGACGTCAGAGACCTAGCGGCTTTGGAAAGCGCCGTTCGCAGCGCTCACCCAGAGATCGTGTTCCATTTGGCCGCCCAATCCCTGGTGCGATTGTCCTACGACGATCCTGTCGGCACCTACGCCACTAACGTCATGGGGACGGTCAATCTGCTCGAAGCGGTCCGCCGGGACGGCGGGGCTCGCGCCGTGATCTGCGTCACCAGCGACAAGTGCTACGAAAACCGTGAAACGAGCCGGGCCTATCGCGAGGATGACCCGATGGGCGGCCATGATCCCTATAGCAGCAGCAAGGGGTGTTCGGAGTTGGTGGTTTCGGCCTACCGGCGTTCTTTTTTCAATCCGGCCGACGGCGCCGGGGACGTTCCGAGGATCGCCAGCGTCCGGGCTGGCAATGTCATTGGCGGTGGCGACTGGGCGAAAGACAGGCTTGTGCCCGACCTCCTGAACGGTTTCGCCGCCGGATTGAGGCCGCACATCCGGTTTCCAACTGCGATAAGGCCGTGGCAGCACGTCTTCGAGCCCCTGGATGGCTATCTGACTGTCGCGAGGCATCTTTGGGGCGGTGACCCATCGCTCGCCGAGGGCTGGAACTTTGGGCCTGATGAGACTGACGCCCGCCCCGTGGGGTGGATCGCCGACCGCCTTGCGGAACTGTGGGGAGACAACGCAGGTTGGGATCGCACCGGCGAGCCTCAGCCGCATGAAGCTCACCTCCTCAAACTCGATTGCGCCAAGGCCTGGGAACGATTGGGCTGGAAACCCGTCTGGGGGCTCGACGAGGGCCTTCGGCAGACCGTCGCTTGGCGGCGCGCGCTGGAACAAGGGGCTGAAATGGGCGAATTCAGCCTGAACCAACTGCGCATGCGCCAGACCGCTTAAACCGACGCCTGAGAGATCACAAAATGGACGCCGACCTATTCGCTCTCGACGGGATCGTCGAAACCCTGCGCGCCGATGGCGACGCGGATCGGCTGCGCGAGGTGATCCTCGACTTGGCTGGCCTCTATGCGGAACTCAAGCACTCGCCCGCGCCGTTCACGGCGGGGCTCAGTCCTGTTCCGGTATCGGGCAAGGTCTGCGGGCCGGCCGACATGCGCTCGCTGGTAGATTCCGCGCTCGATTTCTGGCTGACCACCGGCCGTTTCAACGACGCCTTCGAGGCCAAGCTGCGCAAGTTCATCGGCGTTCGCCACGCCTTGACCACCAATTCAGGGTCATCGGCCAATCTGCTGGCGCTGTCGTCGCTAACCTCGCCAAGCTTGAAGGGCAAGGCCCTGAAGCCCGGCGACGAGGTGATCACCGTGGCGACCGGGTTTCCGACCACGGTCAATCCCTCTCTGCAATATGGCCTGGTGCCGGTGTTCGTGGATGTCGACATACCGACCTACAACATCAAGCCGGAGATGATCGAAGCGGCCGTCACCGACCGGACGCGGGCGATCATGCTCGCCCATACCCTGGGCAATCCGTTCGACCTGGCCGAGGTCATGCGGGTGGCTAAGAAATATAAGCTGTGGGTGGTGGAGGACTGCTGCGACGCGCTGGGCGCCACCTATGACGGCAAGATGGTCGGCACATTCGGCGATATCGGCACCCTGAGCTTCTATCCCGCCCATCACATCACCATGGGCGAGGGCGGTGCGGTGTTCACCGATAAGATTTTCCTGCGCCGGATCATCGAATCCATGCGCGACTGGGGGCGTGATTGCTGGTGCGCGCCGGGCAAGGACAACACCTGCGAGATGCGCTTCACCAGGCAGATGGGCGACCTGCCCTATGGTTACGATCACAAATACACCTACAGCCATGTCGGCTATAATCTGAAGATCACCGACATGCAGGCGGCCGTCGGATTGTCTCAGCTCGACCGGGTGGAGGACTTCATCGCCGCGCGCCGACGCAATTTCGGTCTGCTGACCCAAGGCCTGACGGCTTTCGAGGATGTCTTCATCCTGCCGAAGGCGACGCCGCGCAGCGACCCGTCGTGGTTCGGTTTCACGCTGACGGTCAGACCGGATGCGGGGTTCAGCCGTGATGATATCGTTCAGTTCTTGAATGCCAACCGGATCGCGACGCGCTTTCTGTTCGGCGGCAACCTGATCCGGCAGCCCTATATGCAGGGCCGAAATTATCGGGTGGTCGGCGATCTGACCAACGCTGACCTGGTTACCGAGCGGAGCTTCTGGATCGGTCTGTTTCCCGGACTAACGAGTGATCATATCGGCTACATGATCGACACCATCGGTCGCTTTGTGCGCGGCGATCGGGTCTAGGGATCAGACCTGGATCATGATCGGTCACGCGGTGTTCGACCTGGACGGGACCCTTATCGACAGCGTGCCGCTGTTCGCCGAGATTCTCAACGCCATGCTGGCTGATCGTG
>JAYVYH010000277.1:0-2046 GCA_043784385.1 Caulobacteraceae bacterium
GACCTTGAAGGCGATCGGCGCGAGGTCGGCATGGCGGATCGGCCCTTCGCCCGGCGTCTTTCAGTCCAACACCCAATGAGCCGGAAAGCCGTGGAACACCGGCCAGTATTCATCGAAATCGTCACCCATCAGATCGCTGTCGCCGGCGAGCTTGGCGGCTATGGTCTGGTCGGTCGTCCCGTCGTAGGCAACCGCGCGGCCGAGTTCGGTCAGGACCGCGGGCGTGGGCCTGCCGTCGATCGCCACGATCTCCGAGCCAGGTGGCGGCGCGCCCGGCTGAGCGTCGTTGGAGACCACGATCATCCGCCCCTCGATCAGGCGAAGGCGGCGTCGATCTCGGCGCGGCTGGCGTAGCGGACCAGGCCAGGGTGGATGATCTCCAGGGCCTGCTACATCAGGTCAATATCAGCATGCGACTGGGCCGGCGACAGCGTCATGGGCTGGTAGGATTCATCTGGCGTGACCGGAGCGGCGGCGGTTGCGGCCAGGATAAGCGCGGCGGAAACACAAGGCATCAGGCGCATGTTCGAGAGAAGTCCTTCGGCCGGGGTATGCCGGCCGACGATGGCCGAAATTCAAGCGCGCTCGCCCGTCGTCCCGATCGGCGGTGATTTTTGGGATTTGAGCCGCTTTCCAGGCGCTCGGGTTGAGACCGGTGTGCTCACGAAACACGCGGGCAAAACTGGCCTTGGACGAAAACCCGCAGTCCAGGGCGATACGTAGCAGGTCGCCGCAATCGGCGCCGGTCACGCGCCGGCGGGGCTGATTGAGCGGAGCCATCGCCAGAAAAATGGCAATCGGAAACCCGAACCCCTCGGCCACGGCCAAGGTTGTGCTCCGGGTATTGACGCGGACCATTCACAACTCCGTTGGACCGATGGCGTTGGTCGTCCGAGACTGGTGATGGGTCAAGGGGTGAACGGCTTGCCGGGGGACGCCGCGCGGCTCTACTCTTCGGCCACGTGGCCCCGCGGGCCTCAAAGCTGAAGCCCGGGAAACTCATGTTCGACACCGCGCCTGCTAGGCCGATCATCGCCTTGACCCTCGCCGTGGCGGGGAAGCGGCGGATCGACGATGACAAGCTGGGCCCGCTGAACGAGAAATTGGCCCTGATCTTCCGCAGCGTGGCCGTTTGCCTGGCGTCGCTGAAAGAGAGCCCCACCGATTCGGATCCTCTGACCCTGCGGTTCGCGCACCGCCAGCCGCCGCGGCTCACGCTGGTCACCGGGCTGGCGGATGGCGCGGACTGCATAGCGAGCAGGACATTCAACAACACCATGACCGAATTCGCCGACGCCGGATCTTCCCAGGTCGACTCGGTTCTCGGCGCGGTGTTGCCTTGCAATACAGCGGACTTCATCGCCAACAGCTCGATCACTGACAAGGCCGATTTCGAGGTCGCCGCCGAATCCTGTGCGTTCATCGTCGAACTGGATGGGCGGATGCCCCCATCGCCGGGGACCCCTGGCGACAACGAGCCGCATCAGCACACCGTTGATCGGTTCGACAGAACGCAAGCTTTCACCAGCCAATCGGAGACCCTGCTGCGCCAGGCCGATGTACTGGTGGCGATCGACGACCCCAGGGAGGCCGGTCGGCCGGGCGGCACACGCCAGACGATCCGCGCCGCCCTGGAACTGGGCATGCCGGTGATCATGCTGCAGCTTGGCCGGGATGGCGTGGCGGTGATGCGCAGTCGCGCCGACCTGGACGAGCCGGTGCTGCTGCCCGACGCCGCCGCGCGCAATGCGCTTTGGGAGCTTGTCGCGGAAATGGTCGGCGCCACCACCAGCGCCCACGACGTCGACTACGTCAGGGACCTGCTTCGCGAGTTCTACGCCGACGAAATTCCCAACGGCGGCATCATCACCCGCACCTGGGTCACATTTGAAAAAATCTTCAAGAGAGGCCGGCCGCCCTCAAGCCAGGCCGCCGCCGTCGCCTATGAATCCTATCGAAGACGAGCCAGCGCTCTTAGCAATCACTATGCGAGTCTGCATAGAGGCTCGTTTTTGCTTGGCTATATACTGGCGATTTTCGCCGTCA
>JAYVYH010000278.1:0-4603 GCA_043784385.1 Caulobacteraceae bacterium
ATCAGGTCGATGGGCGTTTGCTCATCGAAGGCCATTACGCAATCCACATACCGGACAGCCGCCATAACCCGCGCCCGCTTGTCCAGCGAATTGATCGGCCGCGTGGGACCCTTCAGTCGACTGACGCTGGCGTCGGTGTTGAGGGCTACGACCAACCGATCGCACTGCGCCCTGGCGGCGGCCAGCAGCGTGACATGGCCGGCGTGGATCAGATCGAAACAGCCGTTGGTGAACCCGACGGTGAGGCCAAGGCTTTTCCAGTGCCGCACGAGGCTAGTCGCCAGATCTACATCGGATATCCCCGGCGTCTCAGGCTGACCGTGTCCGTCGGCGCCCAGCTCGTGCATGACCTCGGCGATATGAGCTGTCGCGGTTCCAGCTTTGCTGACCACCACACCGGCGGCGGCATTGGCGATCGCCATCGACTGGGCGAGTGATCGGCCACTGGCGTGAGCCAAGGCCATGGTTGCGATCACTGTATCGCCAGCGCCCGAGACGTCGAAGACCTCCCGCGCTCGCGCCGAAACCACATGCTCCGACCCGTCGGCTTCCACGAGGATCATGCCCTTTTCCGCCCGGGTCACTAGGATGCTCGCCGTGGCGGCGTCCATCATCACCTTGCGCGCGGCGGCGATCACCGCTGTTTCATCGTCCACTGGCATACGCGCCGCCGCGGCCAGTTCCTTCAGGTTAGGCGTCAGACAGGTAACACCGCGGTAGCGGCTGAAGTCATCCGACTTGGGGTCGACAAAGATCGGTATTCCCGTGGCCCGCGCCAATTCCACGACATGGGAGATCACCCGCTCGGTGACCACGCCCTTGCCGTAGTCCGACAGGACGATGGCGCCGACACCGACCGCCGCGGTGTCGATTGCCGCGATCAGAGCGGCTTCCTCGATCTCGTCCAGGGGCAGAAGGTGCTCCTCGTCGGTTCGCACCACCTGTTGGCCCGAGGCGACGTAGCGGGTCTTGCAAATCGTCGGTCGCCGTCCGGTTTCGACCAGTCGGGCGGATATGGCGGTCGTGTCGGTCAACAGGCCGTGAATGGCGCCGGCCATGGCGTCTCGGCCGACAAGTCCGACCAGGATCGCCTGGCCGCCCAGGGCGGCGACATTGTTCGCCACATTGCCTACGCCACCCAGCATTTCGGTGGTGCGCGTCAAACGCAGCACCGGGACCGGAGCCTCGGGCGATATCCGATCAATTTGGCCGTAGACAAATCGATCGAGGATCAGGTCGCCGACGCACAGGACGCTCGAACCGGAAAAGTCCATGGCGAGACCGTGTTCCTTTTGAAATATCCGATCAACGACTAACACGGGCCGGCTCAGCCGGCCAAAAACCATCATCGCCTCGGGGCGTCCGTTAATGTTCCACCGCGATCTGCCTGCTGGCGGGGGCGAGCCTGATCGGCCGCAGGAACAGGATCAACGGCATGATCCCCAAGGCGGTCAGGAACAACAGATGGTAGAGATCGACATAGGCGACCATCGAAGCTTGGCGCGTCGCCTCCTCGTTCAGCGCCATCATCCCCGTCTGGGTCGACAGGCTCAGCGGTGCGGCGAGGTCAGGCGCCCGGGTGATGGGGTTTTCCGGGCTTAAACCCTCCACCAGACGGCTGTGCACGATCTGCGTCAGCCGCGTATAGCCTGCCTGCATAAGAGAGATCCCGGCGCTGTTGCCGACGCTGCGCAGCAGGGCAAAGAAACCGGTCGCGTCGGGACGCAAGTCGGGGCGTAAGGCGCCGAACGCCAGAACCGTGATCGGCGTGAAAACCATGCCGGTGCCCAGGCCCTGGATGAACCCGGTGGTGGCGACCGCTTGCCAATCCATAGTCAGGGCGAAATGGCTCATGGCCCGAAACGACAGGGCGAACACACCCAGGCCGGTCAAGATCAGAATCCGGGCGTCCACGCGGTTGATGATCCGCCCGACCACGAACATCGAAATAATGCTGCCCAGGCCCCTGGGCGCGGTCACCAGGCCGGTGGTCAGAACCGGATAACCCATCAGCGTCTCCAGCATCGGCGGCAGGATCGCCATCACCGGAAACACCAGCAGGCCCAGCGATAGATTGACCAGGGTGGCGGTGACGAAATTGCGATCGCCCAGCAGCGCCACCGGTAGGAACGAGTGGCGAGCAGTTGCGGTATGGATCACGAACATCCACAGAGCGCAGGCGGCTGTCACCGCCTCGGCGATGGTTTCGGGCGAGGCGAACCAGTCGTTTTCCTGTCCGCGGTCCAGCATCAGCTGGAAGGCCGCCAGAGCGATCGCCAGCAACAGGAAGCCGATCCATTCCAGCGGCCGCCGGTGAGTGGGCTGGTTGCGCGGCATGAAGGTCATGATACCCGCCACGCACAGGGCGCCGATCGGCAGATTGATGAAGAACACCCATCGCCAGCTGAAATCGTCGGTCAGCCAGCCGCCGATCACCGGTCCCAGGATCGGCCCGACCGTGACCCCCATCCCCCAGATCGCCATCGCCTGGCCGCGTTCCTCGGGTGGATAGGTGTCCAGCATCACCGTCTGGGACAACGGCATCATCCCGGCGCCGAACATCCCCTGCAGCACCCGGAACAGCACGATCTGCGTCAGGTTCTGGGCCGCGCCGCATAGCGCTGACGCGACGGTGAAACCGACAATGGCGATCACGAACATCCGCTTCACGCCCAGCCGTCCGGCAAACCAGCCGGTCACTGGAGTCATGATCGCCGCGGCGATGATATAGCTGGTCAGGACCCAGTTAATCTGGTCGGCCGAGGCCGACATCGATCCGGCCATGTGCGGCAGGGCGACATTGGCGATCGTCGAATCCAGCATGGTCATGATCGCGGCCAGCATCACCGTTAGGGTGATCATGGCGCGGTTGACCGGTCTGGGGGCGGGGTCTTCGAGGCTCACGGCTCCAGTCGTGTAGAAGGTTTCCCTTGGGTGACTCTATCGCGTGGCCTCTGCTGGGCCATCGACCGCCGAGAGCCTTGCATGTTTTTGATTTTCAGCCACTGGACTCGGTTTTCGACATGGCTTTTTCCTGAGAGTCCCCAAATCCGTCAGTTCGTCGCGTTGCTACTTTTCCAACTCAGCCTCGGCACCGGCGCCCGGGCCGACGCCCCGCCCGCCCCGGATTCTGGCGCCGAATCGGCCGAGATTACGGTGATTGCCGTTACGCCACTGCCTGGCACAGGTATCGATATCGACAAGACGCCCTCAAACACCCAGACCCTGTCGGTGACAGATCTGGCGCGGGGCGGTTCGCCCAGCGTCATCGGCGCGCTCGGCGACCGGCTGGGCAGCGTCTCTATAAGTGACAACCTCGACGATGCCTTTCAACCGAATATACTGATCCGAGGCTTCGAAGCCTCGCCGGTGCTCGGCACGCCGCAGGGCATCGCCGTTTATCAGAACGGCGCGCGGATCAATGAGGGCTTCGGTGAGACCGTCAACTGGGACCTGATACCCGACATCGCGATCCGTCGACTGGACGTTCTTGGCGCCAATCCGGTCTTTGGTCTCAACGCTTTGGGTGGGTCGGTGGTCGTGGATATGAAGACAGGTTTCTCCGACCCTGGGGGCGACGCCTCAATTTCTGGCGGATCGTTCGGGAGACGCGAGGCATCGGCCGAGTTCGGGGTCAACAATGGAATCCTGAGCGCTTATCTAGCTGGCCGTGTCCTGGACGAGGACGGCTGGCGCGCCCTTTCGTCGAATCGCCTGCGCGACGTCTATGGCGATCTTGGTGCGCGGGGGGGCAAGCTGACCCTCGATCTGGCCGTCACCCTGGCCGACAACCGCCTGGATGGCGAATCCGCCACGCCGGTCCAGGAATTGGCTATCGATCGCGCGTTGGTTTTCACCAGTCCTCAGCAGAATGAAAACAGGTTGGCGTTCGTTACGCTGAACGGCTCCTACGCGGTCGCGCCGACCCTGACCCTGCAGGGCGCGCTGTACTATCGGGGCTTCCGGCAGGACGTCGTCAACGGCAACACCACCGACTACATCGCGTGCGGCGCGGCGCCCGGCGCGGGCTATCTCTGCCAGGGTAATGGGCTGACGCCCCTGACCGACGGCGTCGGTCACATGATCCCGGACATCTCCAATGGAGGTGCGAAGCCTATCGGCGAAAACGACCTGGAAAGGATGAGTTCGAACATGTTGGGAGGCTCCCTCCAGATCACTTCAACGGCCAAGTTCCTGGGGCGGCAAAATCACCTTGTCGTGGGCGCGAGCCTGGATTCGGCGACAACTGATTTCTCGTCTGCGGTCGAGGTTGGGGTCATCGACCCCGCCTTGCGTGTGGCGCACTCGGGCCGGTTCGTGGCTACGCCGGAGGACATGTCCTTTAACGCCACGCCAGTGAGCCTGCGCGCCGCTTCGACGTTTGTCGGCGTTTACGCCACTGATACGTTTAACCTGACCCCAAGGTTGGCCGTCACGGCCAGCGGCCGATACAACCGCGCGCGGATCGGTCTGACCGACCGCCTTGGCGACAACCTGAACGGCGACAACCATTACGAACGGTTCAATTCCGCCCTGGGGGCGACCTATCGGTTTGGGCGTAGCCTGACAGTCTATGCGGGATATTCCGAGGGCAGTCGGGTTC
>JAYVYH010000279.1:0-10727 GCA_043784385.1 Caulobacteraceae bacterium
CGGCGAAGTCTCCGACGTCAAAGGCTACGGACCGGTCATGGCCGAGCCAGGGCCTGAACCGAAGGTCATGCTCGCCGACAAGGGCTATGACGCCGACGCCATCCTGGCCGACCTCAAGGCCAAGGGTGTCGCGACTGTCATCCCGCCCAAACGCAACCGAAAGGTCCAACCGATCATCGACGGTCATCTCTACGCGCTCCGAAATCTCGTCGAGCGGTGCTTCTCAAAACTCAAGCACAGCCGCAGACTGGCCACCCGCTACGATAAGACCGCCGACAGCTACCTTGGCTTCATTCTCGTCGCCTCCATCCGGCTATGGGTGAGGCACTTCGTCAACAGAACCTAGTGTTCAGCTGTTTCCGCCGCCGCTTCCGAATCAATGCGGAGATGTTCGAGTTTTTAACCCTGGATGGCGCGGCGGCCTACTACGATGCGGTGATGGGCCTCGCGGAAGTATATCGACAGAACTTGCCGCTGACCGTTCACGAGGTGCGCGGTGAGGCGTTGGTGGCCGATTTCGAAGGTGCGGCGCGCCATGGGATCCGGCCGTCAAGGATTTCGCCGCCCAGGTCCAGGGAACGTCCAGAACCCCCAGCGCGCGCCAGGTGGCTCGCGGCCTCAACGCGGACGGGGTGGGTCAGTGGCGGCTGTATCGAGCGCAATTGACGCGGGTGGAGCCTATCCTGAGCCGCTGGGTGAAGCGGTTTGGTTATGAGGCGGGGTAGGAATGCATCCAGATCACGCAACTTCTTTTGGCCATGCGCCAGGGTTGCCTTTGGTGGGAGATTCCTCTCTATCGAATGCGCGCGGATGTGGCGGAACTGGTAGACGCACTGGATTTAGGTTCCAGCGCCGTAAGGCGTGGAGGTTCGAGTCCTCTCATCCGCACCACCCTGCTTCGCGCCTCGAGCTGCGCAGAACAAGTCTCAGACTCCGACAGGCGAAGCTGGATGGCCTTCGTAGTGTAGGGCGTGAAGTAGGGCTTTCCGCGGACTGTCTGTACCCCTTGAGACGCCGTCGGCGGCGTGACATAAGGCGAGCTCGTTTCGCGCCGCCGACCAGGACGGTTCTTGGTGGCGGCTTTTTATTGGGCGCTTGGCTGGACCTGCGCCGCAAACTCGGGACACGTTGATGCAAGTTGTTGAAAAGCCTGGCGAAGGTCTGAGCCGAAACTATGGCGTGACTGTGCCGGCCGCCGAACTTGGCGCCGCGCTGGACGTGCGTATCGCCGAAATCCTTCCCACCCTTAAACTCAAAGGCTTTCGGCCGGGCAAGGTGCCTCAGGCCCACGTCCGCCGCCTCTATGGCAAGGCGCTGATGAGCGAGGTGGTAGAAAAGACCTTAAACGAGACCTCCCAACAGGTGCTTTCGGATAACCAACTGCGTGTGGCCTCGCGCCCGGAAATGAAGCCGGTGTCCGACATGGAGGCGGTGATCGCTGGTGGGGTCGACCTGGCCTATGACATCGAGGTCGAGGTGATGCCCGATTTCGAGCCGGTCGACGTCTCGACGCTGTCGCTCGAACGGCTGGTCTATCGCTCCACCGACGAGGAGCTTGAAACGGCGCTGGCCGAAGTGGTCACGCAGAACCGCACATTTGAACTGCGCGAGGGCGAAGACGCCGTCGCGAAGGACGGTGATCAGGTGCTGATGGATTTCGTCGGCACGATCGATGATGTCGCGTTTACGGGCGGCGCCGCCACCGACGCTGAACTGGTGATCGGTTCGGGCCAGTTCATTCCAGGGTTCGAGGCGCAGCTGATCGGCGCCAAGGTTGGCGATGAACTCAGTGTCAATGTCACCTTCCCGGACGACTACCAAGTCGACGAACTCAAGGGCAAGGCTGCGGTGTTCACCGTGACCGTTAAGGAAGTTCGCGCGCCCAAAACTGCCGAGGCCGACGACGCCCTGGCCGAGCGCCTGGGCCTGGCCGATCTGGAAGCCCTCAAAGCCGCTCTGCGGGAGAATCTTGACCGTCAGTTCGTGTCGGCTTCCCGCCTTAAGCTCAAGCGCGCGCTACTGGATGTGCTGGACGCCGGTCACGACATCCCCTTGCCGCCGCGCATGGTGGCGGCTGAATTCGATGGCATCTGGGCGCAGGTTGAGAAGGACCGGACCGAAGGCGAGACCTCGCCCGAAGACGCCGGAAAGTCGGATGACGACCTGCGGGCGGAATATCGCCAGATCGCCGAACGCCGGGTCCGCCTGGGCCTGGTCCTGGCCGAGATCGGCCGCCGTGAAAACGTGCAGGTCACCGAGGCGGAACTTGGCGACGCCATGCGCGCGGAGGCCATGCGGTATGGTGCTCAGGCCCAGGAGATTTTCGACTTGCTGCGCCGTAATCCCGACATCCAGGCCCAGATGCGCGCGCCGTTGTATGAAGAAAAGGTCGTGGGCCTGATCGTCGAACGTGCGGCGGTGACGGAGCGGGCGGTGTCCAAGGATGAACTTCTGCGAGAGGATGACCTGCCCGAAGGCTATGGCGCCGGAGAAGCGAATGTGCAGGCTGAAGAGGCTCCTGCTCCCAAGAAGCGCAAGGCCGCCAAGCCGAAGGTCGCGGGCGACGCAGAAACGGTGACCGCTGAAACCGCCGCCGCCGAAGAACCGTCGGCCGAGCCCGCGCCAAAGGCGACCAAGGTGAAAAAGCCAAAGGTCGTCACTGAGTAGGGGATTGTCGTCTTGCGCCTTGGCGGTTGCGCGACGATATCCAGCAGTTAGCGAAAGGCGACCTTAATCATGACCGATTCCTACACCACATCCCTGAATCTCGTGCCTATGGTGGTCGAGCAATCGAGCCGCGGAGAGCGCGCGTTCGATATTTTTTCGCGCCTGTTGCGGGAACGGGTGATTTTTCTCAATGGACCGGTTGAAGACGGCATGTCGGCGCTGATTTGCGCCCAACTGCTGTATCTGGAGTCCGAATTCCCCAAGAAACAGATCGACATGTATATCAACTCGCCGGGCGGGGTGGTTTCCTCAGGCTTGGCGATCTACGACACCATGCAATATATTCGCTGCCCGGTGGCGACCACGTGCATGGGCATGGCCGCCTCGATGGGTTCGTTTCTGTTGATGGCCGGTGAACCCGGCCTGCGGGTCGCGCTGCCCAACGCCAGGATCATGCTCCACCAACCGTCGGGTGGCTTCTCCGGCAAGGCCTCGGATATCGAACGGCACGCGGAGGATATCCTGAAAACCAAGCGGCGCCTAAACCAGCTCTACGCCAAGCACTGCGGCCGCACCTATGAAGATGTGGAACGCACCCTGGACCGCGACCATTTCATGGACGCCGAAGAAGCCAAAAGCTGGGGCATAATCGACCAAATCCACGAAACCCGCGCCGCGTCCGAGGCAGCCTCGGCTTAGCGCTGGCTCAGCGCGCGGTCTCCCGGACACGGGCAACCAGTTCGTTTCTACCTTCGTCATAATCAACCTTGAGGCGGATAGAGTCGTTCGCGCCTGAGCGGCGGATGTCTGCGTTAAGGCTGGTCGGGTCCTCGTGAAAATGCAGGAACGACCGGACTTCAAGTAGCCCCCCCGGGTCTTCACGCGTATCTGGCTGATGCCGCGTAGCCGCGGCAGCAGGGTGTCAAGGGCGGTTAGGCCAGCATGTTTCGTGGGCGGGCGGTAAACACCTTGAAGCCGAAGGTTTCTGCCATGGCCAGCATTTCACGATCCCCGGTGGTATCGCCATAGGCGGCTTTCAGTTCGATGTCCTCGCCTAGCCGCGCGCGCAGGCGGACCACCTTCTCTGCCCCCCGGCAGTTTGGCCCCTCAAGGGCTCCGGTCAAACAATCCCGCGCGTCGATGGCTAGGTGAGTACCGATCAAGGTCTCGGCTCCCAAAGCCATGGCGAACGGCGCGACCAGGATCTCAGGCGAGGCAGTCACGATGACGACGCGGGCGTTCCTGGCCTGCCAATCGCGCCAGCAACGTAGGGCGTCGGGCCGAATCAGTGTGTCGAAAGCCACCGCGCTGAAACGCCGGGCATCCTCCTCCAGATTCGACCGACTTATCCCGCCAAGAAAGCGCCTGACCAGCGCCGCCTTGAGCGCGCCCCGATCACGCGCCGCGCCATAGGCTATGAAATCGGGCGCCAGGCGAGCCAGTCCCGCAGCAAAGCCTACAAAACCAAATCGCCAGGCCAGAAAGGCTACAAAACTGTCTCGGCACGTTAGGGTGCCATCGAAATCGAAGGCCACGATCGGCCCGCGCGGGGTCTCGGGGTGGCGGACGGTGGGGTTCATCCCTATTTCGAACCTCCGGTGTCAGATTTCGCGCCCCAAATGCGACACGTGCACCCGTTAAGCAACTCTCCGGGGTCGACAGGCTTGTGATCGGGCGGCGGATGAGGGAAAGTTAGTGGCACGACGCAGGGCATGCGGGACCGGGTGTCGCGGAAGATCAACGACGCGTTTTATCCGACCCGCGCCGCGGCCTTCGGAAAGTGAGAACAGACGATGACGAAAGCCGCCAGCGGCGACAGCAAGAGCACTCTGTATTGTTCTTTCTGTGGCAAGAGCCAGCACGAGGTCCGCAAGCTTATCGCGGGGCCAACGGTGTTCATCTGCGATGAATGTGTTGAATTGTGCATGGATATCATCCGCGAAGAACACAAGATCGCGTTTGTGAAATCAAAGGATGGCGTACCGACGCCACGTGAAATTCGTGATGTACTCGATGATTACGTTATCGGTCAGGAACATGCGAAGAAGGTGCTGTCGGTTGCGGTCCACAATCATTACAAGCGGCTGAACCACGCCCAGAAAAACAACGACGTCGAACTGGCTAAATCCAATATTCTGCTGGTTGGCCCCACTGGGGTCGGCAAAACGCTGCTGGCCCAGACCCTGGCTCGAATCATAGACGTTCCGTTCACCATGGCCGACGCCACCACCCTGACCGAGGCCGGTTATGTGGGCGAGGATGTGGAGAACATCATCCTCAAGCTGCTCCAGGCGGCCGACTACAATGTCGAGCGCGCTCAGCGCGGCATCGTCTATATCGACGAAGTCGACAAGATCAGCCGCAAGTCCGACAACCCCTCGATCACCCGCGACGTCTCCGGCGAAGGGGTCCAGCAGGCGCTGCTCAAGATCATGGAGGGCACCGTCGCCTCCGTGCCGCCCCAGGGTGGCCGCAAACATCCCCAGCAGGAATTTCTGCAGGTCGATACGACCAACATGCTGTTCATCTGCGGCGGCGCCTTCGCGGGCCTTGAAAAAATCATTTCCAGCCGCGGCAGGGGAACATCGATCGGCTTCTCGGCCAAGGTGTCCGATCCGGACGATCGGCGCACCGGCGAGGTGCTGCGTCAGGTCGAGCCCGACGATCTGCAGCGTTTCGGTCTGATCCCGGAATTCATCGGTCGTCTGCCGGTGATCGCCACTCTCGACGACCTTGACGAAGCCGCGTTGGTGAGGATCCTTACCGAGCCCAAGAACGCCCTGGTAAAACAATATCAGCGCCTGTTCGAGATGGAGAACGTTGGCCTTGCCTTCACTGACGACGCACTGCGCGCCGTTGCCCGAAAGGCCATATTGCGCAAGACCGGCGCCCGTGGCCTGCGCTCGATCCTCGAAGCCATCCTGCTTGAGACGATGTTCGACCTTCCGACACTTCAGGGCGTCGAAGAGGTCGTGGTCAACACCGAGGTGGTCGAAGGCCGTGGCCAGCCGCTGATGATCTACGCTGAGAAAAAAAGCGGCGCCGCTTCCGCTTAGCGCCGCGCGCCCTGGGCGAGCCGATGTCGAGCAACCCTCTCTTCGACCGTCTGCTACACGCCGGCGCCGCGTCGGCGACGGCCATCCATACCGACACCGGGCGCTACAGCTACGGCGATATCGAGCGCGAGACCGGACGTCTGGCCAATGCTTTGGTCGCTCTCGGCGTTGGGCCTGGCGATCGGGTGGCGGTTCAGGTGGAAAAGTCGGCCGTGAATCTGCTGCTCTATCTAGCCACCGTGCGGGCGGGGGCGGTCTATCTGCCCCTGAACACGGCCTACACCCTGGCCGAGCTGGCCTATTTTATCGATGACGCCGAGCCGGCCCTGATCGTCTGCGATCCCTCGGCGAGAGACGGCTTAGAGCCGCTGGCGCGCGGCGCCCCTGTCGAGACCCTGGACCAGGCCGGGGAGGGCTCCTTGCCATTTCAGGCCAGTACTCACGCCGACGCCTTCGAAACCGTCGCACGCTCACCGGATGACCTCGCGGCGATTTGCTACACCTCAGGCACCACCGGCCGCTCCAAGGGCGCCATGCTCACCCACCGCGCCCTGATGTCGAACGCCGAGACCCTGGTCGATCTGTGGCGCTTCACCGCCGATGACGTGCTGATCCACGCGCTGCCGATCTATCATGTGCACGGCCTGTTCGTGGCCACCAACGTGGTGCTGATGGCTGGCGGATCGATGGTCCTGCGGTCGAAATTCGACGCTGGGGCCGTGATCGAGGCCCTGGACGGCGCCACCTGCCTGATGGGCATCCCCACTTTCTACACGCGTCTGCTCGCCAGGCCCGAGCTGACCGCCGAAAGGGTGGCCGGCATGCGGCTATTCATCAGCGGTTCGGCGCCGCTGTTGGCCCAGACCCACCGTGACTGGACCGCACGAACGGGCAAACCGATCCTGGAACGCTACGGCATGACCGAGACCGGGATGAATACGTCCAACCCGTACGATGGCGATCGCATCGCCGGTACGGTGGGCTTTCCGCTGCCGGATGTCGCGCTGCGGATCATTGATGAGGAGACCGGCCGCGAAGTGGCCGAAGGCGAGATCGGTGTCATTGAGGTCAAAGGGCCCAACGTCTGCGCAGGCTATTGGCGCAGCCCGGAAAAGACCAGGGAGGCTTTTCGGCCCGACGGTTTCTTCACCACCGGCGATCTGGGGGTGCGCGATGCGCGCGGCTACGTCTCCATCGTCGGTCGCGGGAAGGATTTGATCATTACCGGCGGCCTGAACGTCTATCCAAAGGAAATCGAAGGCGAGATTGACGCTCTGCCCGGCGTAATCGAATCGGCGGTGATCGGCCTGCCCCACGCCGATTTCGGCGAGGCGGTGACGGCCGTGATCACGGTGGGATCGGGCTGCGATCTGACCGAGCAATCGGTGCTCGAGGCCCTGGAGCCGCGACTCGCCCGTTTCAAACAACCCAAGCGGGTGCTGTTCGTCCCCGATCTGCCGCGCAATGCCATGGACAAGGTTCAAAAAGCCCGGCTGCGTGAAGATTACAAAGGCCTTTACGCCTGAACCATGCACAGCGCGCCGCCTCGCTTGAACCGGGGCGGGTGAACCTCCACATAGGTTTCTGGAACAAGGCCGCCCGGATGGCGGGCGGACGCTGCTCAGACGAGTGTGATCGAGTGACGCCGCCGCTCCCCGCGCAATCCATTATAACACTTGGCGCGTGGACAATTTGCGCGCCGGTAAGGAGTGAAAGTCACCATGTCTATAAAGACCGTTCTACCTGTCCTTCCCCTGCGAGACATTGTCGTATTCCCGCACATGGTGGTGCCGCTGTTCGTCGGCCGTGAAAAATCTGTCAATGCCCTCGAAGAGGTGATGAAGGCTGACAAGCAAATATTGCTGGTCACCCAAAAAGACCGCGATCAAGACGATCCGGCGCCGGCAGATATCTATCAGGTCGGCGTTCTAGCCACGGTCCTGCAGCTACTCAAGCTACCCGACGGCACCGTCAAGGTGCTGGTCGAAGGCAAGTCCCGTGCTGCGGTTCTAAAATTCACCGACAGGGAAGCCTTCTACGAGGCCGAGATTGCCGCCATCGACGAACAGGGCGGCGACGCTCATGAAGCCGAGGCTTTGTCGCGCGCGGTGATCGAACAGTTCGAAAACTATGTAAAACTTAACAAAAAGATTCCCCCCGAGGCGACCTCGGCGATCCCCCAGATCAGCGAGCCGGGACGGCTAGCCGACACCGTCGCCGCCCATCTGGCGGTGAAGATTCCGGATCGCCAGCAGCTACTGGAAATCTTCAATGTCTGTAAGCGTCTGGAAAAGGTGTTTGCGCTGATGGAAGGCGAGATTAGCGTACTCCAGGTTGAAAAGAAGATCCGGGGCCGGGTCAAGCGCCAGATGGAAAAAACTCAACGCGAATATTACCTTAATGAACAGATGAAGGCGATACAGCGCGAGCTCGGCGAACAGGACGACGCGCGAGACGAGTTATTAGAACTCGAAAAGCGCATCAAGAAGACCAAGCTTTCCAAGGAAGCTCGTGTAAAGGCCGACAGCGAGCTTAAGAAGCTGCGCAACATGAGCCCGATGTCGGCCGAATCCACGGTAGTGCGCAACTATCTCGATTGGATTCTCTCAATCCCTTGGGGCAAGTCCAAGACCAAGCCGATCGACATCGCGCGGGCCGAACAGATCCTTGAGGAAGACCACTACGGCCTTGA
Source organism: Caulobacteraceae bacterium (assembly GCA_043784385.1). Classification (GTDB taxonomy): domain Bacteria; phylum Pseudomonadota; class Alphaproteobacteria; order Caulobacterales; family Caulobacteraceae; genus Acaudatibacter. The sequence goes on from JAYVYH010000279.1 coordinate 8,416, forward strand.
GAAGGTCAAGGAGCGCATCTTGGAATACATGGCCGTGCAGGCGCGGACGGGGACTCTGAAGGGGCCAATACTGTGTCTTGTCGGACCCCCGGGCGTTGGCAAGACCTCGCTCGGACGCTCGATCGCCAAAGCCACCGGCCGCGAATTCGTGCGTCTCAGCCTCGGTGGGGTGCGCGACGAAGCCGAGATTCGCGGCCACCGCCGCACATACATCGGCTCGATGCCGGGCAAAATCATCCAGTCGATGAAGAAGGCCAAGACCACCAACACCTTCTTCCTGCTTGATGAGATCGAGAAGATGGGGGCCGACTGGCGCGGCGATCCCTCCAGCGCCCTGCTGGAGGTGCTGGATCCGGAACAAAACTCGACATTCAACGACCATTATCTGGAGGTCGACTACGATCTGTCGAACGTGATGTTCGTCACGACGGCTAACTCGCTCAACATGCCCCAGCCGCTGCTGGACCGCATGGAGATCATCCGCATCCCAGGCTACACCGAGGACGAGAAGGTCGAGATCGCCAGGCGGCATCTGCTACCCAAGCTGGCCAAGGATCATGGCCTGAAGGACGGCGAATGGACCGTGCCCGACGACCGCATCCGCGACCTGATCCGCTACTACACGCGGGAAGCGGGGGTTCGCTCGCTTGAGCGGGAGTTGGGTAATCTGGCCCGCAAATCGGTACGTGACATGGGCCGCGAACAACTGATCGCGGTGGAGATCGACGAGGATCGGCTGGCCAAATATGCCGGCGTGCGCAAGTTCCATTACGGCGCCACCGACGAGGAGGATCAGGTCGGCATCGTCACGGGCCTAGCCTGGACCGAGTTCGGTGGGGACATCCTGACCATCGAGGCGGTCAAGATGCCCGGCAAGGGCCGCATGTCGATCACCGGTAACCTTAAGGAGGTGATGAAGGAGTCGATCGCCGCCGCCGCCTCCTACGTCCGCTCGCGCGCCACCATCTACGGCATCAAACCCAACTCGTTCGACAAGACCGATGTGCACCTGCACGTTCCCGAGGGGGCGACCCCCAAGGACGGTCCTTCGGCTGGCGTGGCTATGTCGGTGGCGATCATCTCGGTGTTGACTGGAATCCCGATCCGCAAGGATCTCGCCATGACTGGCGAGATCACGCTGCGGGGCCGGGTGCTGCCGATCGGCGGCCTCAAGGAAAAGCTGCTGGCTGCCCTGCGTTCCGGCATCAAGACGGTGCTGATCCCGCAGGAGAACGCCAAGGACCTGGCCGAGGTGCCCGAAAACGTGAAGGCCGGACTGGAGATCATCCCGGTTTCCACCGTCGATCAGGTGCTGGCCATTGCCCTGACCAGTCCGATAGTCCCCATCGAGTGGTCCGAGGAGGACGAAGCGCTGGTTAAGCCGACGCCGCCCACCGATGATCAAATTGGTGGTCTGGTCACCCACTAACGGTTGGCGATATCGCCTGAAACCTGGGCGGCGCGGAGCGATCCGCGCCGCCTTCGTTTGACGGCGCCTTGGTGTCGGGGATATGCCGCGCCGGAGGGCGGCTAGCTCAGCTGGTTAGAGCGTCTCGTTTACACCGAGAAGGTCGGGGGTTCGAACCCCTCGCCGCCCACCATCCTGCTTCGCGCGACGCGCCTCGCAGGATTGGTGAGAGTGCTATTTCAACGCCGGTTTCCAGGTGAACCCTTCCCCGTCCTTTTCCACCCGGCCGACGCCGGGAAACGGGAAGTGCGGGGCGAAGACCAGTTCGCGGCTCTTCGCCAGCCGCGTCAGGGTCGCGCGGCGACTGGCCTTGCTCAGCGCGGCGTTCCCGTCGAACCCCATGGTCCAGTCGGGCTTGGCCAGGGAGATGATCGAGCTGTGGGCGGTGTCGCCGATATCAAGCAGTTTTGCGCCGCCCGACGAGATCTCATAGCCGACATGGCCGGGCGTGTGTCCGTCGATGCCGATCGCCGTGATGGCGGGGAGCACCGACGTTCCCGGTTCAAAGGTTTTCACCTGAGGCGCGATCACCTTAACCAGGGCCGCGTCCTGGCTCTTTGCCCAGGCCCATTCCTTGGCCGACATCCGGATAACGGCCTTGGGAAAGGCCGAGCCGCCAGCCGCGTTGACAAGGCCCCCGATATGGTCGCCGTGGGTGTGAGTGATCAACACGTCGGTGACGCTGTTGGCGGCGATACCGGCCTGGGCGAGGCTAGCCTGAAGCACGCCGCCGGCCTTGAGACCCAGCCCCGTGTCGAGCAGGGCCACATGGCGGGGCGTGATCACCACCAGGGCGTTGATCGAAACAGTGATCTTGTCTGTGGGAGCTCCCGCCTTTGCCAGA
>JAYVYH010000280.1:0-1703 GCA_043784385.1 Caulobacteraceae bacterium
CTCCACCCCGGCGGCCTCGGCAAGGGGCGCAAGGGCCATTGGCTTTTCCACCCGCACCTTGACGCGCGACACCCGCGGCTCGGCGAGACAGGCCTGTGCCAGGCTCCAGGCGAAGGTCTCCACCAGACCGATATGGCCGGCGGCCGCGATCGCCCGGGCATGTTCGACGACGCGTTCATAGTTGACCGTCTCGCCGATCGACCGCCAGCCGGCGGACGGAGGATCGATTTCCAGTTCCACATCGACGATCAAAGGTTGCCGGCGCCCGTGTTCATGGGTGTAAACGCCGACCTCTGCCTCCACGGTCAAGGCGCGGACGAATACGGTCGCCGATACGCAGCGGGCTTGGGCCTCGCGGGATTCAGTCACCGATGATGTCCGGAGTGCGCCACGCCAGGTGCTGGCCGCCGTCGACGGCGATCATCTGGCCCGTCACCGACGGCGCGGCGATCAGATAACGCAAGGCTTGGCCGATCTCGGTCGGATCCACGGCCGCGCCCAGTGGGACGGCGGCGGCCTCGGCCAGAAAGTCTTCGGGGCTCTGGTGAACCGAGGCCAGCACAGGACCGGGGCCAATGGCGTTGACCCGGATCCGGGGGCTGAGGCCTTGAGCCAGGGTCTGGGTGGCGGCCCAAAGCGCCGCCTTTGTGACGGTGTAGCTGAAGAACTGTGGATTCAGGCGCCAGACCCGCTGATCGAGGATATTGACGATCAGGCCGCGGCGGTACTTCGGCAACGCCGCCGCGAAGGCCTGGGCCAGCAGCAGCGGCGCGCGGAGATTGGTTGCGTAAGCCGTGTCGAGATCCGCGGCCGTCAGGTTTTCAATCCGGTCGTTCTCGAACCTTGAGACACAGTTGACCAGGAGGGTCGCCGGGCCTGGAGCGGAGGCGATCAGTGTCCCCGGAACCCGTGGGTCCGAAAGATCGCCACCGATGGCCTGGGCGCTCCGGCCCAGTCCACGAACGAGATTGACGGTTTCCGAGGCGTCTTCCTCGTTGCGGGCGTGGACGATGACATCGTATCCGGCCTCGGCAGCGCCAAGGGCAAGCACCCGACCGAGCCGGCGCGCGCCGCCGGTAACCAGCGCCCAGCCAGGGCCGCTCATGGTTGAATCAATCGAAGCGACCGAACTCTATCCGGTTTAGCGCGGCTAAGACGGCCACGAACAGCAGGATGACTCCGATGGCTTCCATGACCTTAAGCTCCAGAACGGCGTCGCGCGAAGTCCGCTGCGCCGCTTTAGCGAGGGCCGGTCGCGACCGCAAGCCAGCTGATTCTCGGGGTTTTGTTATTCCCATGCTTATGGGCTCTTCACGGATTAATCGCGATCACTCATATAGACTCCCGTAAGAGGCCCCTTAAGATCACCCACGGGGTCCGCCGAAACACCACGTGGCCACAGGCCATATCAGGGAGAGTCGAATGCGCGACCATATGCAGTTCTATATCGACGGTAAGTGGGTTGACCCTGTCACCCCCAAGAGCCTCGACGTGATCAATCCGGCCACCGAAGAAGTTTGTGGCCACATCTCCGCTGGCTCCGCCGCGGATGTGGACAAGGCCGTAGCCGCCGCCCGCAAGGCGTTCGAAACCTTCTCCCAGACCAGCCGCGAAGAGCGCATCGACCTGCTTGAGCGCATCCAGGCCGAATATCAGAAGCGCTTTGGCGATATCGCTAACGCCATCACCGAGGAAATGGGCGC
>JAYVYH010000281.1:0-7464 GCA_043784385.1 Caulobacteraceae bacterium
CTGGCGTCGCCCATCAACCGGTCGACCTCGGTGGGTCGGAAGTAGCGCGGGTCGACCTGCACTCTCACCTGGCCGGACGCGGTATCGACGCCGACCTCATCGATCCCTTCGCCGCGCCAAGCCAGCGTCACGCCGATCTCTATGAAGGCGCGCTCGGCGAACTCTCGCACCGAACGGGTCTCGCCGGTGGCAAGGACATAGTCGTCCGGGGTATCCTGCTGGGTGATCAGCCACATCCCCCGCACATAGTCCCGCGCGTGACCCCAGTCGCGGCGAGCGTCGAGATTGCCCAGAAAAAGCCGATCCTGGCGGCCCAGATGGATAGCGGCCACTGCGCGAGTGATCTTGCGGGTGACGAAGGTCTCACCCCGCACTGAGCTCTCGTGGTTGAACAGAATACCGTTCGAGGCGTGCAGCCCGTAAGCCTCGCGGTAATTTACCACCATCCAGTAGGCGTAGAGCTTGGCGGCGGCGTAGGGACTGCGCGGCCGAAAGGGGGTGGTTTCGGTCTGGGGGAACTCCGCCGCGTCGCCATAGAGTTCCGACGTCGACGCCTGATAGAACCGGCAACCGGTCATCCCCAGCAGACGGATGGCCTCCAACAGGCGCAGCGGGCCCAGGCCGTCTGCATTGGCGGTGTATTCCGGCGTCTCGAAACTGACCTGCACATGCGACTGGGCGGCCAGATTGTAGATCTCGTCGGGCCGCACGCTCTGGACGATCCGGATCAGGTTGGTGGCGTCGGTCATGTCTCCGAAATGCAGAATGAAGCGTGGATCGGCCGCGTGGGGATCCTGATAGATGTGGTCGATGCGGCCGGTGTTGAACGACGAGGACCGCCGCTTGATCCCATGGACCACATAGCCCTTGGTCAACAGGAGTTCCGCCAGATAGGCGCCGTCCTGACCGGTGACGCCGGTGATCAGTGCGACCTTGGCCAATGGATATCGTCTCCTAGCTGTCCAGATCGGCCGGTCCCGCGGGGAACGTCGCCAGGGTGGCGAAGCACGCGGCTTCCTCGCCGCCGACCACGTCCCGCGCCCCTAGGCGCACCCATACATGAGCGCTGGGGCCAAGCGAACCGTCGCTCCTGGCGCCGTAGTGGAGCATCGAGGCCTGGCCTCGCCGACGCAGCATCATATGGGCGGCCAGGCCCCGCTCGAAACACAGAGGGCGCCAGGGAAGGCGGCGCGCGGCGGCTTCCATCGCCCAGCCGATCCGGTCGGCCGTGTTGTCGTCCATCTGTGTGGCCCGGGCGGATGACGGCGGCCCGCCCGCCAGGGCCGCAACCCGGGCGAAGCTCAAGGCGCGCAGAGCCAGGCCCGCCAGGACCAGCCAGGCGGCGGTTTCTGCGGCCAGGACTATGTCCGCGATGGACCGCCGGCCCACTCTCGATACATCAGTCATTGGCGCGCAGAGTGTGGGTGAGGAATCGGCCGACCGCCAGAGCGCGCAACAATGTCACGCGATAGGCGTCGAGCACCTCGCCCCGTTCCCACCCCTCCTCGGGCCACCGATTCGCCAGATCGCGCAGACGCTCGATGTCCAGCAGCCGCGCCGCCGCTGGCAGGGCCGCCAAGCGCTCCACGTCCCGCGCCGCGGTGGCCCGATCCGCGCTCAGGCCCTCGTGCCAGTCGACGGCCTGATAGCCACGGGTTCTGGCGTCAAGAATTGAGGGCGGCAGGCGGTCCGCCAGGACGCGTCGGGCCAGACCCTTAATTCGGCCATCGGTTGTCAGGTGTTCGATCGGCACGGAGAGGCAAAACTCGATCAGCCGCCTGTCGGTCAGGGGGTCGCGCACATCGACGCCAAAGCGCGCCAACGCGCCCTTGGTATAGAGCGACAGATCCATCCGGGTCAGCGCCGCCAGTCGGCGATCGGCGCGGGTTTCTCCGAGGGGGGGCGGGCGGGCGCCCGGGTTTGCGGCTGGCCGGCCGAAGGCCCGCCTCAGCGCCGCGCCCAGCGCCGGGGGAAAGGAGCCCTCAAAGCTGGCGGCGAGGATGCCGCGCCAGCGCGCCGCGCCGCTTCGCGCCGCCGCCCGGGCCAGACGGCTCCAGCGGGGCCAGTCACCAGCGGCCGCCAGATCGGGCAGGGCGTCGAGGCCATCGTCGGTCAGGCTGAGGTTGCCAAAGTCCCCGGTCAACAGCACCGGCAGCCCGCGCGCCTGGGCGGCGCGGTTGATGTCGTTGAACCAGACGTGGTTGCAGGGATTGAGCACCGGGCGCCCGCAGAAGGCCATATCGCGGTCCAGGTCTTCCAGAGGCGAGCGGCGATCACCCCGTACTACCACATGGTCCATATTCGGGTAGAGCCTGGCGACATCGGCGGCCGCCAGGCTCTCATCGCCATGGCGGCCCATCGGGGCCACGCCGTCATATCCAGCCCTTGGCGCGGCCGTGAAGGCCGAGACCCGGCCGCCACGCGGCCCCATCAGCCGCGCCGCGGTCGCCGCCACCGCCGCGCTGTCCCAGCCCGAGCTCAGGTGGGTGGCCACATCCGGCCCCGCGCCGCGAAGTTGAGCGGCCACCACGGTGTCGAGCTGTTCCCGCAGAGCTTCGGCATATTCCGCTGGACCCGAAAGTCGAAGATGTCGGATCCGAGGCGTGTAGTGCCGTCTCGCGGTCCAGCCGTGGCGGTCGATGACCACCAGTCCGCCGGGTTCGACCCGTTCCATTCCCTTGAAAAAGCTTCCCGGCCCTTCTTCCGGCCGCAGCGCCAGGAAGCCCGCCAGCCATGTCTCATCCGGTGACACGGGAATCTCGGCCAGGGCGTGTAAACCCCGGGGCATCGAGGCGAAGGCCGCCAGGCCACGCGCGTGGTGGAAGTGCAGGGGTCGGTGGCCGAAGGCGTCGCGGGCCAGAACCAGCCGTCGCCCTGGGGCGTCCCAGACGGCCAGGGCGTAGTCGCCGACCAGCCGATCAAAACAGGCCTCCCCCCAGCGTGACCAAGCGGCGGCCAGGATAGACGCGTCGGCCATGCCCAGGGCGCGTCCCGGTTCGAGGGCCAGGTCCCGCTCCAGATCAGGCCGATTGTCCAGGCGAGTGTCGGCCACCATCCGACCGCCATCGCCGAGGGTCATCACGCCGAGATCGTGGTGATCCTCTGGCAGGCGGCGGAACAGCCGGCGACCGATCGCCACGTCGGCCCCGGCCCACTGGGATTTGGCGTGAGGCCCATAGACAGCCTGGGCGGTCAGCATCCGAGCGCAATCGGCGTCCACGCCTGGAGCGCCATCCTGACGCCAAAGTCCGGCCAGGGCCGACATCTCAATCGCACGGCGAGGGTGGCGCGCGCTCGATATTGACCAGACCCTCGGCGCGAAGGTCGACAATGAGATCAAGGATGTCGCGAAGGCAGGTCTCCGCGTCCACGCGGTATTCCGCCATCAGCGTGGCGCGAAGGTCGTCGATGGTCTTGGGGGTTTCAATCAGCGCCCACATTCGGGATGCGATAGCGTCCAATCCATAGCAAGCACCCCGGGCGATATCCAAAGCGACAACTTCACCATCGATAGTCGCGCTCAGGGCCTTGGGGCTTCGGGTGACCACATCGCCGTGACGCGGTGCGTCGATCAATGCGATGTGCCTAGGATAGGTGCAAGGCGTCGTGCCGGGAGCGGGCCTTGGCGATCTGGCGCGCGTCAAGGGCGTCGATTCGACGCAGAGCCGGTCGACGCCATTCGAGACGGGCGTCAGGCTCCCGCGCGCGAAACGGGAGTTTTTGCTCAGGGATCGACCTGTTCACAACGCTGCTAACCCTAGCTGTATCGGATGCCGTAGCCCCCGCTCGGCAGACTTCACCAGAACCATATCACCCCGGCCAATTCAAGACAGAGATGTAAATCCTTGTTACGTCAGTTTGCCGCGTTCGATGGCTTCGAACAACTTCCAGGGCGCCGTGGCGTCGTGGGTGACGCCGATCTCGACAATCTCACAGCGCTCCGCCAGGGCCAGCGCCTGGGCGAATTCTGCCGCCGAAACACCCATGGCCACGGCCAGAGGCCAGCGATAGATGTTGTCCAGGATCGCGCCGACCGCCTCGGGACCGGATAGACGGGTTAGGGATATGGTTTTCGAAGCGCCTGGTCGTAGGACGTAGATACGATCTAGCGGCAGCGCCCGGCGCACGCCGGGCGTCAAGATCGGCAGGCTGAATTTGTCGATACCGTCGCCGATCGGTTCGAGATTGTCTGCCATGCGTCCGACCAGCGCCGGCGACTGTTTCCACAGCTTGATGCGCGCCAGGCCGGGCCGCACCCAGACCGCGTGGTCACCAGCGATATCGACAACACACAGATCATCGGCCAGGACCGTCCGGCCCTGGCTCTGAAGCTGGGCGGCCAGGGTGGATTTGCCGGCGCCGGAGGGTCCGATGACCGCGAAGGCCTGCTGGATCCACCCAATCGCCGCGCCATGCAGAGGCAGAAGCGCACGCTGGTGGCAAAGGGCCGCCAGGGTTGTTCCCAGAAGATAGAGGCGAATATCCCGCGCCGAAGCGCTGGGTCGCGGATCGATCACGATCTGTTTTCCCCCGCGCGCCTGATAGCGGCCGGCCGGGGCGTTGAACTGAAACCGGCCTTTGGCCACCCGCATCAGAGGCTCCACCTCGACACTGTCTGCCATCTGCCCCGGCAATCGCCCCCATTCGATGGTGATGTCGGTGTCCTGACTTCCGGCGGCGGCTTCCAGTTCCGGCAGTTCGATAACCGAGCGCACGGTCAGGCCGAAGATCGTGTAAAGATAGGCAGCTGGCGGTTGCGTCGCGATGTCCAGCCTCCTTGATCGGCCGCCGGGCGGCGCTGTCCAAACACCGCCACAGGCCTACAGTATGTTCGCGTCCTTGACGAACAAGGGGCCTGACGAACGAGGGATTGACAGGGAGATGAACGACCGCGCGTTGGCGCCCGAGTTTGTCCTGGCGGCGGCCTGTTGTCGCCCGCCGGCCGAGGCCCGGAACACGGCGGTCAGTGCGGTGGTCGACTGCGTCGATAGGGCAGCTTTTCATCGCGTTTTGGCCCGACACAGGGTCGAGGGTCTGGCCCACGAGGCGCTGGTGGCGGCAGGCGTGGCCCCTGACCCGGTCCTGCGCCAGACGGCGGGCGAGATCGCCTTGGAGGGGCTGCGGCTGGCAGCCGAGACCGGTCGGCTTCAGTTGGCCCTGGACGTCGCTGGCGTCGCCAATCTGGTCCTGAAGGGTGCGACCTTGGATGTCCTGGCCTGGGGCCGAATCGGCCTGAAGCGCGCCTGGGACATCGATCTGCTGGTGACGCCGGACGACGCCCGCCGCGCGCGCCATGTTCTGGAAGGACTGGGTTACGACCTGCGGGATCCCGCCGATTCGTCGGATATGGCGTTCGCGGCCTGGGTGGCGCTCGCCAAGGAGAGTGTGTTCCGCCATCGCCAGAGCGGGGTGGTGGTCGAGTTGCACTGGCGTCTCGCCGACGCCGCGACCCTCTTGCCCGATATCTCGGCGCGCTCTCCGGCCCAGTGTGTTCGACTTTCGGGAGGCCTTGTTCTGCGCACCTTGGCCAGCGACGAACTCTTCGCCTACCTCTGTGTGCATGGCGCTTCACATGCCTGGTCGCGCTTGAAATGGATCGCGGATCTTGGCGCCCTCCTGGCCCGGGAGGACGACGGCGGTCGGATCGAGCTCTATCGGCGGTCGCTCGACCTCGGGGCGGGAAACTGTTCGGCCGCCGCCCTGCAGCTGTGCGAAGCCCTGTTCGGGACACCCCCGCCAGCCGCGTTGATCGCTGAAATTCGTTCAAATTCCAAGGCAGGAAAGCTCGCTGCCCTGGCCATGGACGCTCTCTCCCACGGCGGCGGCGAGGCGGAGATCGACACCCGGCCGTTATTCAAGGACCGGATTCTGCTGTCCCATTTCCTGTTCGCCGATGGCTGGCGATTCCGGCTGGCGGAGTGGCGTCGCCAGGGGGTCAGTATCGACGATCATATCCGGCTTCGCCTACCGCCTTGGCTGAGTTTTCTCTATGGACCGATCCGGGCGCCGTTGTGGCTCTGGCGCCGGATCGTGCGGCGACTCAGCCGACCTTGACCATGCGCTTGCCGATGTTCTCACCGGCCAACAGCCCGACCAGGGCGGCGGGTAGACTTTCGAGCCCGTCGATCACATCCTCGCGCACCTTCAGTTGGCCAGACTGAACCCAGGATGTCAGCTGCTCGAGCGCGGCGGCTCTCTGGTCGTCGAAATCCGAGACGATGAAGCCGCGCAGATGCAGCCGCTTGGTGACGATCAGGCCGGGCACCCCGCGTGGGCCGGCTTTGGGCGTGACGCCGTCATATTGCGAGACCGCGCCGCAGCAGGCGATGCGTCCGTGGTTGGCCATATTGAACAGGCAGGCCTCGAAAATATCGCCGCCGACATTGTCGAAATAGACGTCGATCCCGTCCGGGCAAGCCGCCCGCAGGGCCCGGCGCGTATCGCCAGCCTTGTAGTCGACCGCCGCGTCGAAGCCGAGTTCCGAAGTCAGCAAGGCAGCCTTCGCCGCGCCACCGGCGATTCCCACCACCCTGCAGCCCTTCAGCCGCGCGATCTGGCCGACGATCGAACCGACCGAGCCGGCGGCCGCCGACACAACCACGGTTTCTCCGGGTTTAGGCTGGCCACATTCGAGCAGGCCGAAATAGGCGGTCAGCCCAGCCACCCCATAGACGCTGAGCAGATGGGTCAGGGGATCGAGGCGCGGCAGCTTGGCCAGCCGCTTGGCCGGCAGGGTCGCGTAGGTCTGCCAGCCAGTGTCGGCGAACACCAGGTCGCCGGCGATGAAGGCCGGCGCCCGCGACTCGACCACTTCCGCCAGGGCCCCCCCGGCCATCACATCCCCGGCCTTGAGCGCTGAACGATAGGTGGCGCCCTGCATCCAGGCCCGGTTGGCCGCGTCGAGTGAGACATAGAGGATCCGAACCAGCACTTCACCGTCCTGGGGAATCGGCCGGTCGGCCTCCTTGCGGCGAAAGTGCTCGAGCGACAGCTTGCCCTGGGGAATTTCGGCCAGAACGATCTGGCTATTGCCTTGGGTCATGGGACGTCGTCCTCCGGGCGCGGTTTCGGGTCCGCGATCTGGCTCAAGCCTAATCCAACCCTTCGCCGAAGCTAGCCAGGACGGCGCCTGGGAGCGTAGTATCGGCGGGTCGATTTGTCGGCTCGGGAGATCACCATGGCCAGCGCCTGGGTTGGGAATGGACCCATCGCCCTTCCGTCCCGCGGCTTGGCCTATGGCGCGGGCGTGGCGGTGGTGCTGTTCGCTATGCTGGGAGTCGGCCTGGGCTTTCAGGCGGCGTGGCGCAAAGCCGCTGCTCCCGATCTCGACGCCGCGTCCAGCGCGGGCGCCGGCAAGGATGACGCCCTGACCGCTAGGCCAATCGTCGATCTGGCGCCGCCGGCCGCCGCGCCCGATGCGGTCAAGGACGGCGCCGATGACGAGGCCGACAAGGCCGACGCCCT
>JAYVYH010000282.1:0-12228 GCA_043784385.1 Caulobacteraceae bacterium
GGTGGAAATGAACCGCCTCATGGCGATATTGCCCCGGCGCCCTCATTCCCATATCGATTTTGCGGCGGGCCGCCGCTAGGGTCTGAACTATTGCTGGGAGAGCCGCGTCGGGACCCGACGTGGACCGCCGGGAGAGGAATCGACATGCTGGACAAAGTCGACGCACTGGAGGCCTTCCGTGTCGAGGCCCGTGACTGGCTGAAGACCAATGTCCCGGCGTCCCTGCGCGGCGATCCGGACAAGGTCGTCGAAGCCTTCATGGCCGGCGAGAAGCCGAGCGGCGATTTCGATCTTTGGCGCCGCCGGATGGGCGAAAATGGCTGGGGCGCTCCGACCTGGCCCAAGGCCTATGGAGGCGGCGGGCTGAGCCCGGCCGAGGCCCGGGTCCTGGCCCAGGAGATGGCCGCCCTTGGCGTGGCCAATCCAATCATCGGCATGGGCACCAGCATGTTCGGCCCCACCCTGCTGGAATACGGGACCGAAGACCAGAAACAGCGCCATATTCCCTCGATCGTGCGCGGCGAGCTTCGCTGGTGCCAGGGCTATTCGGAACCCGGCGCGGGATCGGATCTCGCGGCGCTGCAGACCAAGCTGGAAGACGCCGGCGACCACTGGGTCGTCAATGGTCAGAAGATCTGGACCTCTGGCGCCCAGTGGGCCGACTGGTGTTTCTGCCTGGTGCGCACCGACACGACGAAGAAGCACGAAGGCATCTCCTTCGTAATGATCAGAATGCGCCAACCGGGCGTCGAGACACGCCCAATCAAGTTGATCGCCGGCAATTCGCCGTTCTGCGAGACCTTCTTCACCGACGCCCGGGTCGAGAAGAACGACATGATCGGTCCGCTGAACGGCGGCTGGACCATCGGCAAGCGCCTGTTGCAACACGAACGCGGTGGCCAGGGCGGCAATCGGATGATCAGCGGCGGGCCGACCTTGCCGGAACTGATGGCTTCCCATTGGGGCAACTCCGAAGGCGGCGAGGACGCGCGCACCCGGATGGTCGAGAATCTGGTCGACGCCCGCGCCCACCAGTTGACGGTCGAGAGGGCGGCGAACGAAGCGCGCGGCAATCAGAACCCCGGCGCCACCACGTCGATCATGAAAAACTCGGTGACCCGCATCGCCCAGGAAAAGGCCGAGCTGACCCTGGAACTGATGGGCGCCCAGGGCCTGGGCTGGACGGGCGACGAATTCGCGCCCGACGAGCTGTGGGCGGTGCGCAACTGGCTGAGCGGCAAGGCCTATACGATCTATGGCGGGTCGTTCGAAATCCAGAACAACATCATTTCCAAGCGTATCCTAGGCCTGCCCGACGCGACCAAATCCGGGTAGGCCAATCGCAATCCTGAGGAAGATCATTCATGGCTGATTTTGGCGGCGACGATATCGACACTTTCCGCGCCGAGGCGCGCGACTGGCTCAGCGCCAACTTCCCGGCTTCTCTGAAGGGCAAGGGCGCGATGATGTTCGCGGAGGGGGCGGGTAGCGGCGGCGGTGACTTCCGGGCCTGGACCAAGGCGATGGGCGAGAAGGGCTGGGGAACGCCCACCTGGCCCAAGGCCTATGGTGGCGGCGGCTTGTCGACCGCGCAGGCGCGGGCGCTGCAACAGGAAATGACCGCAATCGGCGCCTTCAGTCCGATCGGCGGCATGGGGGTGATGATGTTCGGCCCCACCCTGCTGGAATACGGCGACGAGACCCAGAAACAGCACCATATCCCGTTGATTGCCCGCGCCGAGGTCCGCTGGTGCCAGGGTTTCTCGGAACCAGGAGCCGGCTCCGACCTCGCCTCTCTACAAACCAAGTGCGAGGACAAGGGCGACCATTGGCTGGTAAACGGCCAGAAGATCTGGACCTCCGGCGCCCAGTGGGCCGACTGGTGTTTCTGCCTGGTGCGGACCGACACGACGAAAAAGCACGAAGGCATCAGCTTCCTGCTGATCGACATGAAGACGCCCGGCGTCGAGACGCGGCCGATCCGGCTGATCAGCGGCAATTCGCCGTTCTGCGAGACCTTCTTCACCGACGTTAAGGTGCCCAAGGAAAACCTGGTCGGTCCGCTGGGTGGTGGCTGGACCATCGCCAAGCGCCTGTTGCAGCACGAGCGCGGCGGCCTGGCCGGCGGCGGCGCGGCCGGACGTGGCAATCTGTTCACCGGACCGATCAGCGACCTGGCCAAGGCCTATGTGGGAACCGATGCGGCCGGCCGGATCGACGATCCGGACCTGAGGTCTCGCGTGACCCAGCATGAGATCGAGGCCCGCGCCTTTCAACTCACTGCCATCCGGTCGATGAGCGAGGCGAAGTCCAACTCCGGCCCCAGCACCGCCACGTCGATCATGAAGAACGCCGGCGCCAAGGTCGCCCAGGACCGCCACGAGCTGACTTTAGAGATTCTCGGGAACCAGGGTCTGGGCTGGGAAGGCGGCGCCTTCAAGGCCGAGGAACTGGCCGCCGTTCGCGGCTGGCTAGGCGGCAAGGCCTATACGATCTACGGCGGCTCGGCCGAGATCCAGAACAACATTATCTCCAAGCGGATCCTCGACCTGCCCGATCCGCTCGCCTCCACGAATCGCTAAAAAACCAGGAAGAAGCACACTCAGATGGCCGTACTGACCGAAGAACAATCGATGCTGCGCGACGCCGCTCGCACCTGGACCCGCGAGAAATCGCCGGTCACCGCCTTTCGCAAGATGCGCGACTCAGGCGCGCCGCTGGGCTACGACCCCGCCGCATTCGCCGAGATGGCCGAGATGGGCTGGACCGGCGTGATCATCCCCGAGGAATACGGAGGCTCCGACTTCGGATATCTGAGCCTCGGACTGATCCTGGAAGAGACCGGCCGCACCTTGACCGCCTCGCCGATGCTGGCCACGGCCCTGGCCGGCGCCAGCGCGATCATCCTCGGCGGAACGCAGGCCCAGAAGGAAGCCTGGCTGCCGAAGATCGCGTCGGGCGAACTGGTCGCCACCCTGGCCGTCGACGAAGGTGCGCATCATCGCCCCAATCACGTCGCCCTGACCGCCGCCACCGGCGGGAGCGGTTATACGTTGTCCGGAACCAAGACCTTCGTGCTCGAGGGCATGGCGGCCGGCCTGTTCGTGGTCTCGGCGCGCACCGACGGCGATGTCGACGATAAATACGGCGTCAGCCTATTCCTGGTTCCATCCGACGCTAAGGGCGTCAGCCGCAAAGGGCTCAAGCTGGCCGATTCTCGCGGCGCGGCGATCGTCACCTTCGACGGCGTGGAGGTCGGGTCCGACGCCCTGCTGGGGCAGGCCAGCCAGGGCTGGGATCTGCTGGAAAGGACGTTGGATCGCGCCCGTGCCGGTCTCTGCGCCGAGATGCTGGGCTCATCGGTGCAAGCTTTCGAGACCACCCTCGACTATCTGAAGACCCGGGTGCAGTTCGGTCAGGTGATCGGCGCCTTCCAGGCTCTGCAACACCGCGCGGCCAAGATGTTCACCGACCTAGAACTTGCCCGATCCTGCGTCGAGGCAGCCCTGAGCGCGATCGACAACGACTCGCCGGAGGTTCCCGAGTTGGTGTCCCTGGCAAAGGCCAAGGTTGGTGACACCCTGCACTTGGTTTCCAACGAGATGGTCCAGATGCATGGGGGGATCGGCATGACCGACGCCCATGATGCAGGCCTCTATCTGAAACGCGCGCGAGCTTGTGAAGCAACGTTTGGCGGCCAGGCTTTCCACCGCGACCGCTACGCCCGCCTCCAGGGCTATTGAACCTTCAGGACCATTTGATCCGACCGGAAAAGCGGAGGGGCTGAGGTTCAGCCCTTCTTGCCGCCGCCCGAGCCTTTGCCCGGCGTGACGATAAATGGCGAGGGCCCCGGCGCTGCGGCGGCCTTTGGTTGTTTCGGCTTGCGGGCTTCCTTGTTGCCGCGCTGGTCCCTGTTGCCCATGGGGCTCTCCTTACTGCGAACGCCGAGAACGGCAGTTTTCTGGCTCTGTTTTCGGCTGTGGGCCGATACGCCGATCAGAAGTAGCCGGACTCGCCTTCGACCCGGACCTGGACAATGCGGCCCTGGCCCACGGCCGCGCGGGCGAGCTTGGTTGCCGAGGCGACAACCTCGGCTTTGTCGCGCGCCCTGTTGGAAAATCGACCTTCGTGCTCGACGGCCCACGCGCCATCATGTTTAACAATTCTGAAGATAAGGGCTGACATAGATCGGGCTCCGCCGACGCTTTCCGACGGCTTGGTTGTCTATGCGCGCTTTGGTCGCCGATAGCGAGGGGCGGAACCGAAGCGCGAAATGGTGCGGCGCCAACATGTTTGACGTATAAGCGGCAAGGCTGAGGGGGCCGATATCAATTTGAGAGGTTGCATTACCTTGAGCCCGATGAGGTCTACGCTTCATTTCATCGCCATGCTGGGCGTGTCGGCGGCGTGCGCCTTGTCAGCCTGTCCGTCGATGGCGCGCGATGCCCCCTCCGCCAGCCTGGCCAACGCCCTGGCGATCCAGCAGAACGCGATCTCGGACTACCGGATCGGAGCGCTGGACAAGCTGAATATCGTGGTCTTTCAGGTCAAGGAACTCACCGTCGAGAATCTCCAGGTCGACGCCAGCGGCCAGATTCTCCTGCCCCTGATCGGGTCGGTGATCGCCAGGGGCAAAACGACCACCGAGCTGTCGCATGAAATCGCCGAGAAGCTTCAGGCGAACTATATGCAATTTCCCCAGGTTTCGGTGACCGTCGCCGACACCGCCAGCCAGAAGGTCACCGTCGAAGGCGCGGTCAACGAAGCGGGAGTGTTCGAACTCAAGGGCCGGACCAGTCTGCTGGAAGCCGTCGCTCGGGCCAAGGGCGCGTCCAAGGCCGCCAACCTTCGCAAGGTGAGCATCGTGCGCAGCGTGGATGGCGTCGCCCATGCGGCGACTTTCGACCTTGCGGCCATCAGCGAAGGCAAGGCCCGCAATCCTGAAGTGATCGCCAATGACGTGGTTATCGTGGATACGTCAAAATCCAAGTCGTTCTGGCACGGCCTGATCGAGGTCATGCCCTCGCTGTATCTGCTGACGTTCCTCTAAGCGCATTGAAGACAAGATTTCGATGAACAGGCCGCAGGGTTTGAGTAGTGATCCGCGGCGTCCGACGCCCCAGATCGAAGACGCTGGGCGACCGCCCGCGCTCCAGATGACCAACCTGACTTCTCTGGGGTGGGAGAGCGAAACCCCGCCGGGGGCCGGCGCGGGTCTGATCGATCTTACCGGAGTTTGGCGGGCCTTGAACAAGCGGCTCGGCGAGCTGGCCCTTGGTGTCGCGATTGCTCTGGTGATCGGAGCGGCGGTTACCTTGCTGACCCGGCCGACCTTCACGGCGACGACCACGGTGCAGATCGACCGTGAGCAGGAAAAGGTCATCAACACCCAGGAACAAACCCCGGTTGACAATCTCAGCGAGGAATTCTTCCAGACCCAGTACGGCCTGCTCAAGAGTCGCGCCCTCGCGGCGCGGGTGGCCGAGAGCCTGAATCTTCTGCGCGACGACAGCTTCATCAACGCCATGTCGGCCAGGCCTCGCGGACCGGCGGCCAAGCCCATGACGGTTGACGAACGGCGCAATGAGGTAGTCGAGCTTTTGCAAGCCCAGGAAGGCATCACGCCGGAGCGCGGATCGCGTCTGGTGGCCATCACCTTTACCAGTCCCGACCCCGTCCTGTCGGCCAAGATCGCTAACGCCTTCGCGGAGAACTTCATTGCCTCGGCCCTGGACCGGCGCTTCGAGTCTTCTTCTTATGCGCGCGATTTCCTTGAAAAGCGGCTCGCTCAGGTCAAGGCCAAGCTGGAGGAAAGCGAGCGCGATCTGGTGGCCTACGCCGCCAGCCAGCAGATCATCCAATTGCCGAGCATCGGCCAGCCCAACACCTCCGAGGCAGGACCTTCGCTGGCGGCGGCGAATCTAGAATCCTTCAACACGGCCCTCGCCGCCGCCAAGACCGACCGCATCAAGGCCGAACAGAAATGGCGCCAGGCCGAGGCATCGACCAGCGTGGGCCTATTCGAGATTCTTCAGAGCCCCACGTTCCAGGCCCTCAGCCAGGAGCGGGCAAAACAGGTGGCCGAATATCAGAACAAGCTGCGGATCTTCAAACCGGATTACCCCGACATGACCCAGTTGAAGGCCGGGATCGACGAGACCGATCGCCAGCTGAACCTGGAAGCGGCCAACATCCGCCAGTCGCTTAAGACCCAGTATCAGGCCGCCCTGGCCAACGAAAAAGCCCTGGGTGGGCAGGTGACCGGCCTGAAAAGCGATGTGTTGGACCTGAGAGGCCGCAGCATTCGTTATACAATCCTGCAGCGGGAGGTCGACACCAACCGAACCCTCTATGACGGGCTGTTGCAACGCTACAAGGAAGTCGGGGTCGCGGGCGGTGTCTCGTCGAACAACATTTCGATCATCGACCGCGCCGATCCCCCTTTGGCGCCGTCGCACCCGAAGCCATTCCTGAACATGCTCCTCGCCGGGCTGGCGGGAATATTGCTGGGTGTCGCGATGGCCTTCGTGCGGGAGGCGTTCGATCAGGCGATCCGGACCCCCTCGGACATTGAAGCCAACGTCGATCTGCCCCTGCTGGGCGCGATCCCCATGCTGAAGAAGAATGTCGATCCGAAAGACGCCCTGTCGGACGCCCGTTCCCAGATGGCCGAGGCCTACCATTCGCTGAGGTCGGCCTTGGAGTTCTCTACCGCCGATGGTTTCCCCAAGACGCTGATGGTGACCAGCCCATGGCCCGGGGTCGGCAAGACCACGACGGCGTTCGCGATCGCACAGTATGTCGGCAGGCTCGGTTTCAGGGTCCTGCTGGTCGATGGCGACCTTCGCAACCCCTCGCTTCGCGAATTGATCGGCGCGCGGGGCGTTCTGGGCCTGAGCAGTCTTCTGACCGGGGCCGCGATTCTGAAGGAGATCGTTCAGCCGACGGACTATCCCAATTTGTTCGTCATCACCTCGGGTCCTCCCACGCCCAACCCGGCCGAACTTCTCGCGGGTTCCCGCCTGAAACTGCTGATCGCCGAAGCTTCCGCCGTGTTCGACATGATCGTGTTCGACGGCCCCCCGGTGATGGGACTGGCAGACGCCCCGATCCTTGGCTCGGTGGTCGCCGGCTGCCTGATGGCGGTCGAGTCGGGCCGAACCACCAGGGCCCAGGTGCGGCAATCCCTGCGACGCATGACGCAGGCCGGCGCGCGCATCATCGGCACGGTTTTGACGAAATATAAGACCACGTCGAGCGCCTACGGTTACGGATATGGCTACGGTTATGGCTATGGCCACGAAGACTGGGATGGCGGCGAGGCCAAGGCCCCCCCACCACGTGGCATCTCGGGCGTGGTGGCCAGGGCCCGACGCCTGATATCGAAATAGCGATCTCTGCGGATGGCCCGCCCCGTCCCGGAGCGATCGATCCTAGACATCGGGCTGGATAGCCTGCTTCCGCTCGCGGGCCTTGGTCTGGCTTGGGCCATCGTGTCGACCGCTCTTGTAGTGGGCGACGCGAACCCCAGCCCCCGCGCCATACTGGAGCGGATTGACGAAGACCCTCTGGATATCGCCGCCTTGCGTGACCTAGGACTGGAGCGAGAGCGAACCGGGCGACCCATCGAGGCCGAAGCTCTGATAAGTTTTGTTGGCCGCCGCACCTGGCGTGACGCACCGACGGAAACGTGGCTGCTTCGCCAGCGGCTCAGTCAGGGGCGGCTTGAGGAAGCCCTGGAAATCGCCGACTCTATTCTCCGACAGGACTCGCTGGGAACCACGCGCCCGGCGCTGTTCGGCATGATGACCGCCGCAGCCGGCTTGGTGGAGGCGCGGCCGGCCCTCGAGGCGCGCCTGGCCGCCGCGCCGTCATGGCGTGCGGATTTTCTCCAGGGCCTCGCCGCCCACGGGGACACCGCCGGCGCGGTTCAGGTCCTAACGGCGCTAGCGGCCGGTGAAACACCACCGAAACCCGAGGAATACACACTTCTGATCACCCGCCTTGTTACGGGCGGCGACTACAGGGCCGCCTATGAGGCCTGGTCCGTTATCTCAGGGCGAGCGCGCATGGCGGAACTCGGGGATTTCTCCGGCCCGTCGGACCAGACCCCGTTCACGTGGAGCACCGCGGAAGGTGTCGGCGCGACCAGCGAGGCGCGGCCTTCCCCCGACGGATCGGCGCTTCGGATCGACTATGACGGATTCTCCACCCCGCGCCTCCCGGCCCACCTGCTGGTCTCGCCGGCGGGTCGGTGGCGATTGACCTGGCGGGAAACTGGAGACGCTGAAATGACCAGAAGACTCTCCTGGCGCGTTCGGTGCGCGCAGTCCGGCCAGGTGCTGGCGAGATCGGACACGGCGGCATCTGGCGGCCGGGACCGGGAGATGACGTTCGAGATCCCAGTGACCGGTTGCGGCGGACAGTGGGTCGAGCTGATCGCGACGCCTGGCGAGCGCCGCGATCCGATCACGGCCAACTATGAATCCATGAAGATCGCCGCCCTGCCCTGACGCGGCATGGAGCGTCAAACTCGACGGAAACGCCGCGCCGGAATCGGATAGTGAAACAGTCCGCGCCGCTCGGGGTAGACCACGGTCTCGGCCAGACCGCAGAACCCACCCCACCAGGAGAAGGATGAATTGGTAAGGATCAGCGCCCGGACGCCGAGTATCAACGCCATATCGTCGAAAGCGCCGCCGCCGACCACCGGAACGACCCGGCGGCCAATATCCCCAATCCGCTCCAGAGCCAGCGCGGGGTCGTCCGAAATCAGGTCGATCCGCGATATTGGCTCGGACACGGATTCCACCGCCTCGATCGCCCTGACGAAATAGTCCCGTCCCGGCGCTCGACTCCGCACCGGGTGATTTTCTTCCTTATAGGTTCGGTAGTGCAGCGCGACGGCCGAATCCGACCGGGACCTCGACCGAGAAAGCAGAAAATCCCGGACGAGGGCGGCGAAGGCCTCTGGATCGTGGATATAGGTCTCGTCTTGCCAATATCCGTCGAAGTAGCCGCGGTGGCGGGCCAGCGACGGCAGGGTCCTGTCCGACAGACTTTTAGGGGCCTCCGCAACATAGCCTGGTATCTGAAACGGCAGACTTCGAAGTAGCGCGGAGGAGAACCGGTTGCCCAGCATAGGCTGTCGATCAGTGACCAAACCGTCGATCTGCCGCGCGAGGTCTTTGAGGACGAACGCATTGCCGAAGCGATCCGCGCCATAGGAGGAGAGATCGAGCGCCACGGGCTCGCCGGTCAACAGGCGCACCGATCGCGCGAAGGCCAGACAAAACAGCTGATTGCCGAGGCCGCCCTGCATTCGGACGGTCCTCACCGCCGCAGGCCCCATTCATAGATCAGGCGCGTCGGGCCGCTCATCGCCAGAGCGACGGACCGGGCGACCAGGGCCGCCACCGCGCCACCGCCGTCGAGGCCCCCGACCCGTGTCCGGATCTTGTAGAGCTCCCACTCGCTCCGGAAATTCTTGACGCCGGCGCGGCGATCGTAGAATCCGATTCCGAGCCGCGCCCGGACCAGATGCTCGCGAATATTGGCGAATTGAACGCCACGCCCGATCAGCCGCAGCCAGAGCGCATAGTCCTCTTTGAAGGCGACATCGGGATAGCCGCCGACGCTCAATACATCCTCGGTTCGGTAGAAGACGGTATTGTGGTTGATCGGGCTGCGCCACCGCGCCCAGTCGATGATGGCCGCATGATCCAGCGGCATGACCTTGTGGCGCTCGCGGCCATCGGGCCAGAACTCGATCAGGTCGCCGCCCAGAACCCCGATCTGCGGCCGCTCCGACAAAAAGGCGACCTGAGCCTCAAAACGGCGCGGCAGATTGATGTCGTCGGCGTCGCAACGGGCGATCCAAGGCGTGCCGACTGATCTCAACGCATGGTTGAGGTTGTGATGTAGCCCGCTCGGACCCGGATTTTGCACCACCCGCGCGCCCGAGACGCGCGTCCAATCCTGGACGACGGTCTCCAGCGGTGTCGGCAGGAGACCATCCTGGCAGATCAGAATCTCGTCAGGCGCCAGCGTGGACCGGCTGAGGCTGGCCGTCGCCTCGCGAAAGAACTCCGCCTTGTCGCCGCCATGGACGGGCAGAAGGCAGGTGAAGGCCATCCGCCGGGTCAACGCACGCCACCGCCGGCCGCCAGGGTCCAGAGGGTCCGGACCAGGATCTGCAGGTCGAGCGAGAACGATACGTGCTTTATATAGAACAAGTCGTAGCC
This sequence comes from Caulobacteraceae bacterium, assembly GCA_043784385.1. GTDB lineage: Bacteria > Pseudomonadota > Alphaproteobacteria > Caulobacterales > Caulobacteraceae > Acaudatibacter. The sequence continues at coordinate 10,245 of JAYVYH010000282.1, forward strand.
CAGTTTCACCCTCGTCTCCTGAAGGTCGGCGGCCGGCCCGGCTCTGACCTGCGCCCACCCGGTTATCCCCGGACGCACCAGATGGCGAAAGTTGTAGGTCGGCTCCTTGGCGCTGAAATCATCGGCCAGCACCGTCCACTCTGGCCTTGGCCCGATGAAGCTCATGTCGCCGATCACCACGTTCCAGAGCTGGGGGATTTCGTCGATCCGGAAACGCCTCAGCCATCGCCCCAGGGGCGTTATGCGGGGATCATGATCGCCCGTGGCGACAACGGCCGCGCCCGGAGTCGCCAAGCGCATGGTGCGCAGCTTGAGCATTGAAAACACCTTGCCGCCCAGCCCCACGCGGGGCTGAACAAACAGCACGGGGCGCCCCATGCTCAGGCGGATGCCAAGACCGGCCAGGACCAGCAGGGGCAGAGCCACCGGCAGGATCAGGGCGACACAAACCAGATCCAGGAGCCGCTTGCGCGTTCGATAGCTGGTCAGTCCGCCCTCCGGCAGATGATCCAGGTCGAAGTGCTCCAGAGCCACGGCCCCATGGGCCTCCTCAAGGAACTCCGAGACATGGCGGACGGGTTTGGCGGCCAACAGCGCCCTGGCCACCGTGGGCAGCCAAGCAGCGGGAGGTTCGTCGGGAGAGGTTATGACGATCAGATCGAACCGCCTGATGGACCCTAAGGGATCCTCGATCAGCGTGCAGGCCAAGCCTGGGTCGCCTATGATATCGTGAGGCGGACCGATGATACCGATCCGGGGGATCACATTCCGCTGCCGTATCAGGGCGAAGATCGAGCCCAGCAGGCTGGAACTCAGCACGCCTGTCAAAAGGATCGGGATCGAATACCACTGGCGCGTGACCAGAATGATGAAGGCCACCGCGCCGTGCGTCACCAGCGTCCGGGTAAAGACCGCCGCCAGCTTGCGATCAAGGCGACCGGCGGCGAAGATAGCGCTGAGCATGACCACGGCATTGGCCGCTGCGTTGAAGGCGATGTGCCCGGGGACCGGCGGCTTGACCACCTTTTCCCAGTGGCCGTGAAACGCGACAAAGCCATAGACCAACGGCATCGCGCCAAAGGCCAGCGCAAAGGAGCCCATGATCAGAAACGCTATGGTCCAACGTGACCCAGGGGCGTCGAGCATGGCTCTCAGGATGAAACGGGCATTCGGCTGATGACTTCGCGCATAGCTGACCGCCAGTGGGGGGACGGGCGTCCCAGAATGTTCCAGGTGGAGGTCTTGTCCAGTACGCTGAAGGCCGGCCGCTTGGCCGGCGTCGGGTAGTCTTCAGTAGCAATCGGAGTCACCACCGGCGCGCGCTCCAAAAAACCAGCGGCATGGGCGTCCTCGCCAATTGCCTGGGCGAAGTCGTACCAGGAAGCCACTCCCGCGTCGGTGTGATGGTGAACGCCGGTCGCACCCGCCAGGGCCAGGCCCCACAGCGCCTCGGCGAGGGTCGTCGCCGAGGTCGGGGTGCCGATCTGGTCGGCCACGACGCTCACCGTTCCGCGCGCCGCCATTACCCGGAGCATGGTTTTCAGGAAATTCCCGCCATGGGGTGAATAGACCCAGGCGGTTCTGAGGATCAGAGCGCCCGGCGCCTCGGCGGCGACAGCGAGCTCGCCGGCCAATTTCGAGGCTCCATAAACCCCGAGCGGCGCCGGCGCGTCGTCCGGCAGATAGGCTCGACTGGTCTGGCCGTCGAACACGAAATCGGTGGAGACATGGGCGATCCGCGCACCGATTTCGGTCGCGGATCTGGCGAGATTAGCGGCGCCATCGCGATTGACGCTCCATGCGATCTCAGACTCGGTTTCGGCACGGTCAACCGCCGTATAGGCCGCTGCGTTGAGGATCAGGTCCGGCGCGGATCGCGCCACTGCGATCCGAACCGCCTTAAGGTCCCTGATGTCCAGGTCGATCTCCGAGATCGCCTCGACGTTCCAGCCCGTCGGCGGCGACGACAGCAGTTCGGTGGCCA
>JAYVYH010000283.1:0-4918 GCA_043784385.1 Caulobacteraceae bacterium
TAAGACCGTGCGTCCAGACACCTTCGCGGTCTTTGCAGGCGTTCTGCCGGAGGACAAATTCAAACTTGTGAAGGCCTTCCAGGGCGGTGGCCATACCGTCGGCATGTGCGGCGACGGCGCTAACGACGCACCTGCCCTGCGGCAGGCTCAGATCGGCATCGCCGTTTCCACAGCGACCGACGTCGCCAAGTCTGCCGCTGGCGTCGTTCTGACCAGGCCTGGCCTCGAAGGGATTGTCGCGGCAGTGAAGGAGGGCCGGGTGACCTTCCAGCGAATTCAGACCTACACGCTGAATTCGATCATCAAGAAGATCGTCACCGTGCTGTTGCTGGTCGTCGGGCTGGTTCTGACCGGGCGTGCGGTGCTCACGCCCATGTTGATGGTGATCATCATGATCGCCGGCGATGTCTTGGCGATGTCATTGACGACGGACCGCGTGCGCCCGTCGACCACCCCGAACGCCTGGCGGATCAGCCAATTGACCACCGCCGGGGCCATATTGGGCGTGTGCCAGTTGGCCTTCTGCAGCATCGTCCTGGCCGTCGGTAAATTCAGCATGAACCTCGGGATCGACGCTCTGAGGACGCTTGTGTTCATCGCCCTGGTGTTCGGCAGCCAAGCGACGATCTATGCCATTCGCCAGCGCCGACATTTGTGGGGGTCGCGCCCGAGCCTCTGGCTTGGCTTGTCCTCGGCGGTGGATGTCGGCATCGCCGCCACCCTGGCCGTCACGGGTCTCGCCATGGCGCCCTTGCCCGCCACCCTGGTCGGCGGCGTGCTTGTCGCCTCGGTCGCCTTCGGCGTCATCCTGGACCTGGTGAAGATCCCGGTGTTCGCGAAATTGCGGATCGAATGAGGTGAGGCCGGGGCCAGCCTGACATTGCGAAAGGGTCTGAATTGAAAATCAAATCGAAGGAATTTCGCGTCGGGGACGGAAGCGACGTCGACCTCCGCAAGTGGCCAACAAAGGTCGACCCGGTCTATGGATCGAAGAAGAAATACGAAGCGCTGCTGGCTGATCATGTTGCCCGATTGAGCGCCCAGCAGCAGCTTCTCTACGCCTCAAACCGCCATGCGGTTTTGCTGATATTCCAAGCGATGGACGCGGCCGGAAAGGACGGCGCCATCAAGCATGTGATGTCGGGCGTCAATCCCCAGGGCTGTCAGGTCTTCAGCTTCAAACACCCCAGTCCTGCTGAATTGCAGCATGACTTTTTATGGCGAACGACCCGCGATCTGCCCGAACGCGGGAAGATCGGCATCTTCAACCGCTCCTACTACGAGGAAGTGCTGATCGCGCGGGTCCATCCCGAGATTCTCAGTGGCGAGGGTCTGCCGGATCGACCGCATGGCGAGAAAGCGATCTGGCACGATCGATATCGGTCCATCGTGGACCTTGAGCGGCACCTCAGCGCAAACGGCACCCGGATCATCAAGTTCTTCCTCCACCTCTCGAAGGACGAGCAACGCAAACGCTTCCTCGAGCGGATCGATGAGCCGGAAAAGAATTGGAAGTTCAGCGCCGCCGACATCAAGGAGCGGAAATTCTGGAACGATTACATGAAGGCGTATGAGGCCTGCCTCGGCGCCACAAGCACAACGATATCGCCCTGGTATGTCGTGCCCGCCGACGACAAGGAGAACGCGCGATTGATCGTGTCCCAGATCGTCCTCGACACCCTTGAAGGCCTATGCCTGAGCTATCCGCAGACGAGCGACGAGCGTCGGCACGAACTGCTATCCATTCGCGAGACGCTGGAGCGCTGACAGATGGCTTGTATCTGGCTGCCTAGTCGCGAAAGCGACCCAGCCAGCGCTGCAACCCGTTTTATGGCCCGGAGAGCGGCCGTCATGAATTGGCGAAAGACGCCAACGGATCGGCAAGGGCCAGGAGGCCGATCACGGATGGATATAGGCATAACCCTGGCCCTGCAGGCGCGCGAGTTCGGCCACGCCGCTGGGAATGATGTCGGCACCCTGAACCCCATAGAGGTCGGCAGGCAGCAAACCCATCCCCTTCAACGTATTGCGACAAACCATGAAGCGCACGCCCTCGCCGCGAAGCCGGTCAAGGTCTCCGGCGAGGGCGGGATCGGTCTTGGCCATTTGAAACAGCTTCACGCCGGCGACGAAACTGACGACGCGGATCTCGACCTTGCCGTCCGTTGCTTCGATATGGGCGGAAATGTTCCGCAAGAAGCGCTGGAAGTAGGCGTGATCATCGGGGCCGCCCCCGTCGTTCTGGTACACGACCTTCTGGAAGACGTAGTAGCTGGCGGGCGGCGGTGACGTCATCGGATCGACCGGCGGCATGGCGAGCGCGAGGCCGGGACCAAGTCCGATGGCGAGCACAACGGAGATCAGTCTAAACATGGTGTCGACTCCTCAGGATGATCACGCCGAGCGTTCCGACTAAGCGGCTGCTTCACCGGCGGGTGCAAGGTCGCCAATCGCTCGCACGAGCCTATCTGCGTCCCGCGCCCTGGGTGCTGCTCGATAAGCCAGCCGCGCGCCCCGATCATGGAGCCGGACCCGAACGGGTTGCAGCCCTAGATCGCCGTCTGTCGCGGCGGCCCAAGGCGCGGCGATTGGCTGCCGTCGCCCTGGTGCGATTGCTCCTTTGCCTGGAGGACCTCGACATCAGCGGACGACTACAAGCCCAGCGCTCGCCACGCGACATACGCAGCGACCGGCAGGACCAGGCCGGCGAACAGGCGCCGGGCCAACACCACGCGCGCGGCTAGCCGGCCGGCCCCGCGAATGCTCAGGGCGCCGCCGCCAAGGCCACCCAGTATAAAGAGACCCGCGATCGACCAATCAACCTGGCCGGAGATGGCGTAGTTGAGCGACGTCGCCGCTCCGAACACCGCGACCGAGAGCAAGGACGAGGCCGCCGCATTGGCCAGCGTCATGCCGGTGGCCGCCATAAGGCCCGGTACGATCAGGAACCCACCACCGATCCCGAAAAACCCGGCTGCGAGCCCTGTGAGCACGCCGAGCGGCGCCAGTTTCATCATCAGCGGTAGGGTGATGTGGACCTGCGGATCGCCCTCCGACCTGGGCCGACGAAGCATGGAAAGGGCGATGGCCGCCATGGCCGCTGCAAAGAACAGCATCAGCCGTTGTCCATCGACCGCCTTGGCCAGGCTTGAACCCAGAAAGGAACCCAGGAGACCCGCCCCGGCGAAGACCGTCGCACAGGGCCATTTGACCCGCCCGCCTCGACCATGGCCCAACAGGTTTATCGCCGCGTTCACCGCCACGGCGGCGGCGGACGTGCCGATCGCGACATGTGGGTCGCGGATGCCGACCACATAGAGCAGCAAAGGCGTCGCCAGCACCGAGCCGCCGCCGCCGAACAGACCCAGCAGTGCGCCGACGACGGCGCCGCTCATCAGGGCCGATACGATCTGGAAGATGGACATGGTAGTTGTAATCTAACGGACTTGTATTTGCACATATTCGCATATATGATTATTTTTGCTATTGCAACCCGCGAGTTCCACCATGTCTGATCCAAACCGCTGTTCCGATGCGCCGGTGCTAGACGCTACATTGATCGCCGACGCCGCCTTGGCGGGAACCGCCGCGCGCCCAGTGGTGATGGCCTTTTTCGACAAAGCTACATTCACGGTCAGCTATGTTGTGCGCGATCCAGCTTCGAAAGCCTGCGCGATCATCGACAGTGTGCTCGACTATGACCCCACATCTGGCCGTACGTCGTACGACTCGGCCGACGCGGTGATCGCCCATGTCCGGGCCTCGGGTCTTGAGGTCGCCTGGCAACTTGAGACCCACGCCCACGCTGACCATTTGTCTGCGGCGCCCTACCTGCAATGTGCCGTGGGTGGCAAGCTGGCGATTGGCCAGCACATCATGCGGGTGCAGGACACTTTCGGAAAACTGTTCAATGCTGGCGCAGACTTCGCCCGTGACGGACGTCAGTTCGATTATCTGTTCCAGGACGGCGAGCTCTTCGCCATCGGAGGCGTGCAGGCCATTGCACTGCATGTGCCTGGCCATACGCCGGCCTGCATGGCTTATGTGGTTGGTGACGCTGTCTTTGTGGGCGATACGCTGTTCATGCCTGACTACGGCACCGCCCGGTGCGACTTCCCTGGCGGGGACGCGGCGACGCTCTACCGCTCGATCCAGCGCTTGCTGGCCCTGCCCGACGAGACCCGTGTCTTCCTGTGCCATGACTACAAGGCGCCTAAGCGTGAGACCTTCATCTGGGAGACCACCATTGGCGTCCAGCGCCGCGAAAACATCCACATCCACAGCGGCGTCAGTGAAGCCGATTTCGTCAGGCTCCGCGAGGCGCGAGACCGGACCTTGGACATGCCGCGGCTGATCCTGCCTTCCGTTCAGGTAAATATGCGGGGCGGTCACCTGCCAGAGCCAGAAGACAACGGTGTTCGCTATCTGAAGATTCCGCTCAACGCGGTCTAGTGATCGCCATGCTCAAGTCCCGCCCTTGCTCGGTCTCCATTCTCGCGCCAGCCCCCGGGGCGGGCATCGGTTGTGACGGCCATCCGAGGCTTGACGCTGGGTGATGCTTTTGAGTCGCGCGTTCAGGCGCTAAACCGCGCCCGGACGCGCATCGGTCGCGGAAAAACAGGAACTAGGTCGATGAAACTCAACTCTTCGGTTGCCGCCGTGGTCACGGGCGGCGCTTCCGGTCTCGGCGAAGCCACGGTCCGCGCCCTGGCCGCCCAGGGCGTCAAGGTCGCCATATTCGACATGAACGACGCCAAGGGCGAGGCCGTCGCGGCCGATGTCGGCGGGGTGTTCTGCCAGTGCAACGTCACCTCCGACGAAGAGGTCGACGCCGCCTTCGCCAAGGCCCGCTCCGCCCACGGCCAGGAGCGGATCCTGATCAACTGCGCCGGTACCGGCAACGCCGCCAAGACCGCCG
>JAYVYH010000284.1:0-3622 GCA_043784385.1 Caulobacteraceae bacterium
AGACGCTCCGGGCTTCGTCCTCCGAGCGCCAGGGACGGATCAGTGACGGAGAGGATGGCGGCTCGCTCGAACAGAAGAAACGCGAAGGCTATTTCTGAACATGGCGGCTGACGATCGTCCCTACAAAAACACCGTCGCCGTGCTGGCCACGATGCATGGCAAGGAGGGCGTGATCGGGCCGGTGCTTGAGCATGGCCTCGGCCTCAGGGTCGCTCTGGCGCTCGGGCTGAACACAGACCGTTTCGGCACGTTCAGCCGAGACGTCGAGCGCACGGGCTCCCAGCTTGATGCGGCCAGGGCCAAGATCGCAGCGGGATTCGACTACGCGCCCTATGCTCGCGTTGGCATCGCCAGCGAGGGCAGCCTCGGCCCGCACCCGTATATCACCTTTCTCCCACTGGGTCGCGAACTCGTCCTGTTGATCGATCGCGAACGCGGCCTCGAACTGACGGGCTATTTCGCGAGCCCAGAGACCAACTACGGCCATGGGGTCGTCTCGGACATCGAAGCTACGCTCGCCTTTGCTGAGCGCGCGAAATTTCCTGAGCATGGGTTGATCGTCATGGGCTGTGTCGACGAGAAGCCCGCGCCCGGTCTGGCCCTGTTCAAGGACGTCGTCGATCACGCCGCTCTGGAAAGAGCTGTCGGCGACGTCGTCGCCAAATGCGGCGCGGCTTTCGTCGAGACCGATATGCGGGCCCACCGCAACCCAAACCGGATGCGCGCTATCGAGCTCGCGGCAAGCGACCTGGTTCGACGTTTCCACAGCATATGCCCGACCTGCCACCATCCGGGATTTGACGTGACCGAACGGCCGGGACTTCCCTGCGAATGGTGCGGCTTGCCTACACACGTGGTGCGCACGGAAGTCCTAACCTGCTCGGCCTGCGGCTATCGAGAGGAGCGGTTAACGACAAGCGCCACGGCGGCAGACACTCAGCACTGCGAGAGCTGCAATCCTTGAGCACAATGCGCTGCTGTGACTTGATCGCTTTGGGCGCCATCAAGGCGCGATAAGGATCATCACTTAGTTTCGCCGCACGAACCAGGGGGTCCATGGGGGGGAGAGGGTGGGAGAACGGTCGTTCCTCCTGTCGGGACTGCGGACTTTCAATACGCCCGAGCATGTGATTACTGCTGCGCGAGCGGAGGAGAAGGCGTGAGCGAGAACTAAATCGAGGTTTGGAACGATCGGGCCTCTAAGCGTCGCGTGTGTGAGTCCCCTCATGAAGACGGGTCAATGCGCTTCTGGCGGATACATCAGCTTTGGGAGTTGGCTGAAGGGCTGCCGGTTACAAAGGTCCGCCTCAGTGATTTGAAGGGCTTCGACGAAGTCGGATGGTTTGGAGGTCCGCTCAACATCAGGCCGACCCGCCGCGCCATCGCGGAACATTCCCGAGATATTTATGCAGCTGACCTGAGCTACCCAATCATCCTCTCACCAACTGGAGAGGTGCTCGACGGCTGGCATCGCATCTGCAAGGCATTTACCGAAGGGATGGAGGCGCTTGATGCCGTGCGGTTGTCCAAATTACCTCCGTATCGTTGGCGATTCTTGGCTACCGGGGAAGAAGTGCAGATCAAGGAGAAAGTAGGAACTGACCCCTAACAGCGCACTCAAAGCAACCTGAAGCTAACCCGCCCAGCGCTAGGCATGTGTGTCCGGCGAGAGCCCGTTCGGGATGGAACTTTCCCCGATAGCGAGCTGCCCGGAAGCTGACCCTCACCGCCGGATTCCATCCAAAGGCTATCTGTGATAAAGGACATTATCGCCGATAGAGAAAGTCGTTGGGCGTGCCGATCATCATCGAAAAGCTCGAGGACGTTGATCCTTTGCTGTCGCGCGTCTGCGAGACGGCGAACCGCACCGCTCAGGCTCTCGCGCGAGTCTCGGCCTCAGAGCCTGGTGGCTTGGAACTGCTGCGCCGGATGAAGTTCACCGAAATGGCTTGGCACCCCATCGACGATGGGCGGTCACTCAACCTTGTCGAGCAGATCAACCAGACCTGGACGTGTCTGGTGTCCTTCAAGTCTCTCCGGTTCCTGTTCGACCGACACCCGGATGCGGGGGGCTTCCGGCTCAACCTCGGGACCGAACCCGGAACAGATGTCATCAGCCTGCGCCCCGACGTCGTGGCTGCTGAGGCATTTGCAGCCGTGCATCCGTCCAACAACCGAAAGCTGGCCAAAGATTTGGCCAAGCTGGACGGCGTCCGCCTGGGTCGGCCCGAACCGGGCCGTGGCCTAACGGACAGGGTGCGGTTTCGCCATAGTGCCTCCGGGTGTGCGGTAACGCGCGACAGCGGCTGACGCAGAACCGAACTGGTGCAGCGCAGGGCAGATCGCAAGGGCGTCGTCCGTTACCGAACGCTTGAGGTTGATGTCGAGGTCCCGCTGTGACCGGCCGTTTCGGGCCGGGCGCGACACACCGCGGCACTGTCCAGGTCGGAGCGGCGGCTCCGGGCTGCGCTACCCCTAGTTCGCTGACCCGACGGCTCAAGCACGCAGCGCTCGACTATTCTTCGGTCTGTTTCGGCCAAAAGCGTTTGGTTTCGTCAAAGGCATCCCAGGCGTGGCGGGCGGAGCCGATTAGCCGCTTCTCACGCGACGCCTGCCGGTCTGTCAGGCATTTAGGCGCGGCGTGCTCGGCGAGGAGGTTCTCGCCCGTGCCAACGTCATTGAGCTCGCCAAGACACTCGAGCAGAGCCTTGATTCTAGACGAAAAACGGCGAACACACTTCGGATGCACCTCAAAGAGCCCCCCCGAACACGTCGGCGCTATAGCGCAGGGTCTTGGTCTGGATGCGGAGTTTGTGACGCCCCTCGCGACCTAGGTCGTCAAACGAGCGCGCCCGCTTCCTCACTCCGCGGCGAGCGACCGCGAGCATTCACATGAGTGACATCCCGAGCTTGTCCTATGCCCTGCTTTGGGAGGAGCGGCAGCTACTGTCGGTCGCCAACCTCACATGCAAGGATGGCATCGACTTCCTGGCCCTGGCGCCAAAGATAAAGATCGTCACGAGCACGACCGCGTATCCGCTCCCGCGGGCGAACGAGGCACTTGCCGACCTGCGCGCCGGCCGCTTCGAGGGCGCCGCCGTTCTAACGATCTGAAGCTAGCGGCGACGGAGCTTGGCGCGTTTGTTCGATTCAACTTTTGGCGGCTCGGAATTGAGAGACCCTAGGCTCGCCCGGCGCGATTCGCGCCCAAAACACACGCTTCACGAGTTCGGTCATCACGAGGAAGCCAGTGACCACCGTCGCGAGGAAACCAAAGTAGAGCGCTGGGGGGTGAACGAAATGGAACCACCGGCTGACTCCTGGTAGAAAGGGCACGGCGAGGGTCAACGCCACGCCGCCAAGGGCCAGAAGCACGACCAACCGGTGCGGCCGGCTAGCGAAAAGCCGCCGGCGGGTTCGCACAGCGAAAATCATCAGAATCTGCGTCACCAGTGACTCGACGAACCAGCCGGTGCGGAACAACGCTTCTCCAGCGTGGAGGATCAGTAGCAGGATGGCAAAGGTGATCAGGTCGAACACCGTGCTGATCGGGCCCACAACCATCATGAAACGGTCGATCAGGCGCATATCCCAATGGATCGGTCGCTCGATAGCTTCGGGG
>JAYVYH010000285.1:0-2623 GCA_043784385.1 Caulobacteraceae bacterium
GCCCCCCGCCTACACGACCCGCGACTATGTCATCTACTTCCCGTTTGATCAGTTCGTGATCACGCCCGAAGCTCAGGCGGTTCTGCAGGACGCGGCCAAATACGCCACCGACGGACACGCCACCAAAGAGGTGGTCGTCGGTCACACCGACACCTCCGGTTCAGTGGCCTACAACGTCCGATTGTCAGAGCGGCGCGCCAAGGCCACAGCCGATGGCCTCGTCTCGTTGGGCATTCCGGCTGCCAATCTGGATGTGAGCTGGAAGGGCAAGTCTGAGCCCGCAGTGGCAACCGGCGACGGCGTCAAGGAACCCCTGAATCGTCGCGCCGCGATCAAGATCATTTTCTGATCAAAGGCCCAACTTTAGTAGCGTGCGGAGAGCCCGGTCGAAGGACCGGGCTCTTTCGTTTTGGGAGGCCACGGCCGCAGAACGGTCGTGTTTTGCGGACCGTGTCCCTAAAGACACAACTTCGGGGCCACAAACGTTGATCTCGTGTGACAAATAGGCATAAAGAACCTTAACTGGTCTGAGGACTTTGAGGCTCAATGCGGGTCCAAAAATACCGCAGCCAAGGAAGGGATCGACAATGAGATTGAAATTAATGGGCGGGGCCGCCTTGGCCGTGGCCTTGGCCGCTTCCGGCGCGTCGGCGTCGGAACACGGCTGGTACGGCGCGCTTGACATCGGTGCACACCAGCAGATGCCCGAAACCTCCAGCTTCGCTGGCGTCGTCGTTTCGGCCAAGACCAAGGTCGATATCGCCCCTTTCGTCCGTATCGGCTATCAGATCATCCCGCATCTACGGGTCGAGGTCGAGGGTGGCTATCGCCCCGGCCTTCTGCGGGGTATCTCGGCTACCCAGGCAGGCCAGGGCATCGGTTATCTCTGCAACGTCAACAGCAACTTAGCGTTTAGCGGCAACACCACCACGGGTTCCTGCGACCGCACCGGCGGTGACCTGACATCCTGGACCGCGATGGCCAACGCCATTGTCGATATCTTTCCCGACTCCAAGTTCGATCCCTTCGTCGGCGGTGGCGTCGGCATGAATTCGGTTGGCCTCAAGGCGACCGGCGTAGTGATCGCCCAGGACGGCAAGGGCGGAACACTTCGCTCCGGCACCGTCTCCAGCGATGAGTCTCGTCAAGTGTTCGCCTATCAGGGTATCGCCGGCGTCAGCTATCAGGCGTCCAAGCGCCTTAACATCGACCTGACTTATCGTTATCTCGCAGGCGAGCCGGCCCGCGTTGTAGTGAACGGCACATCGTACTCCCTGGGCCGCTACGAAGACCAGAGCGTGACGGTCGGCGTGCGTTATGCGCTTACACCGCCGCCCCCGCCGCCCCCGCCGCCCCCACCCCCGCCGCCGCCCCCGCCGCCCCCGCCACCTGCTCCCCCACCCCCGCCGCCGCCGCCACCTCCCCCCCCGCCGCCACCGCCCCCGCCCACCGATTGGGTCATCTATTTCCCGTTTGATCAGTATGTGATCACGCCGGAAGCCCAGGCGGTGATACAGGACGCGGCCCAGCACGCGGTCTCCGACCACGCGACCAAGGAAGTGGTCGTCGGCCATACCGACACCTCCGGCTCGGTGGCCTACAACCTGCGGCTCTCCGAACGTCGCGCCAAGGCGACCGCCGATGGCTTGGTGGCCCTGGGCGTTCCCGCCGCGAGCCTGGATGTCAGCTGGAAGGGCAAGTCCGAACCGGCCGTCGCCACCGGAGACGGTGTGAAAGAGCCCCTCAACCGTCGGGCGACCATCCACAACGTCTATTAAATCAGGCCTCAAAACCTGAAACTACCGAGAGAGCCCAGCCGCAAGGCTGGGCTCTTTTCGTTTGGCCAAGGCTTTGAAACCACTGGCGATCTCAGGTTGTTAACCTCTTATTGACAAAAAAATTACAGTCGTCGCCTGTCCGCCCGTTGACGATTCCTCAACCCTGTGACCCCATATGTGGGGTGAAGAAGTGCTTCGCCCACAACATTTGGGGTAACGCCGTGGCGTCGATGGCTATTTTGGGTAATCCGGCCGTGAACGAGCGCGTATCCCGCGCCCAACCCACCGCGGCGCCGCGCCCCCGGCTGCAACTGATCAGCAAGGTGACGATCGACCGGACGCGCGACGCCCTGCTGACCGATTTCGGCAAGACCACGCTGGAAGACCGCTATCTGTTGCCCGGCGAGTCGTACCAGGACATGTTCGCCCGGGTAGCCACGGCCTTCGCCGACGATTCCGAACACGCCCAGCGGATCTATGACTACATCTCCCAGCTGTGGTTCATGCCTTCCACCCCGGTGCTGTCCAATGGCGGCGCTTCGCGGGGCCTGCCGATCTCGTGCTTCCTCAATTCGGTCGGCGATTCACTGGAAAGCATCGTCGGCACCTGGAACCAGAACGTCTGGCTGGCCGCCAACGGCGGCGGCATCGGCACCTATTGGGGTGGCGTCCGGTCGATCGGCGAAAAGGTCAAGGGTTCGGGCCAGACCAGCGGCATCATCCCGTTCATCCGCGTCATGGACAGCCTGACCCTGGCGATCAGCCAGGGGTCTCTGCGCCGCGGCTCGGCGGCAGTCTATATCGACATCCACCACCCGGAGATCGAGGAGTTCCTCGAAATCCGC
>JAYVYH010000286.1:0-7558 GCA_043784385.1 Caulobacteraceae bacterium
CCGGAGGCAATCACGCCGCGTAGCATCTGATCCATCTCGCCCAGCGCTGGTTCGTTGATTACCGCAACCTTGGCGGGCAGCGCGGCGGCGTGATCGTAGAGAACCTTGCCAGTAGCGGTGCGGATACGCTCGATGCCATAGCCATGGGCCTTGAACCCACCGTTGCCAAAAGCGTCATAGGCCTGGGCCATCTCCATCGGGCTGACCTCCACCGCACCCAAAGCCATCGAAGGGTCGGTCTGGATCGGCGAGGTGATGCCCAGCCGATGGGCGGCTTCGGCTACCTTGTCCGTGCCTACCTGGTTGGCCAACCTTGCGGCGACGGTGTTGATCGACTGGGCCAGGGCCGTCCGCAGATCGATCGCACCAAGATAGCGGCCGGTATAGTTTCGGGGCGTCCAGCTACCGATGGTGATCGGTTCGTCCACCACCGGCTCGTCGGGGGTGTGGCCGTTCTCCATGGCGGTCAGATAGACAAATGGCTTGAAGGCCGAGCCCGCCTGGCGGCGCGCGGCGGTGGCTCGGTCGAACTGGCTTTCGGCATAGTCCGCGCCGCCCACATAGGCGCGCAGACGGCCTTCGCCGTCCATGGCCACGAGGGCTCCCTGCTGAACGCCCTCGCCGGCGTGAACGGCTACCCCAGACCGGACGGCCTGTTCCGCCGCAGCCTGGATCGGCAGGTCAAGGGTGGTCTCTACCACCAGATCCTGGTTCGGCTCGCCCACCTGCGAGCGGACCTGGGCGTCAAGCCAATCGACGAAATATTGCGCGCGCTGATTGGCCAGCCGCGCCGATACATGTACCGGGTGACTGAAGGCTGCGTCCCGCTGAGCGGCGGTGATCGCGCCCATGCGTTGCATTTCCTGAAGCACAAGCGTTGCGCGCTTGGCGGCCCGGTCGCTGTTGGCGGCCGGATTGTATCGCGTCGGCCCCTTCATGGTGGCGGCCAGCAGGGCCGCTTCGCCCAGGGTCAAGTCCGAGGCGGGTTTGTTGAAGTAACGTTGGGCCGCCGCCTCGATTCCATAGGCGCCGCCGCCGAAACTGACCCTGTTCAGATACAGCGCCAGAATCTGCGACTTGCTGAAATGCAGTTCCAGCCAAACCGCCAGGATCAGCTCCTGAGCCTTGCGGCGGTAGTTCTGTCGCTGGTTGAGGAACAGATTGCGAGCCAGTTGCTGGGTGATCGTCGACCCTCCCCGCAACGGGCCGCCGCGATGACTCAGATTATAGAACTCCGACCGCGCCATCCCCCAGGGGTTAAAGCCCAGATGGTGATAGTATTGTCGGTCCTCGATCGCCACGAAGGCGGCCGGCACGTAGGGCGGCAGAGCGTTGATGTCGGCCGTTGGCGCGAACTGGCTGCCGCGAACGGCGACCACCGCGCCGGAGCGATCCAGGTAGGTAATCGAGGGCTGGCGCTTGACGTCATAGAGTTTGGAGGTGTCCGGCAGGTCGGTGGCGAACACCGCCAGAAAGCCGACGATGAAAATCAGGCCCCAGACCGTCAGAACCAAGCTCCAATAGAGCAGCGCGCCCAGCGGTGTGCGCCCACGCCGGGGCGGCGGTCCACCGCCTTCAGCCTGTGCCATGCGCCATCCTTGGCATTGTCCCCGCGTCTCGCCGCGCCTGCATAGCGGAAGGCGAGATATGGCGCGAGTGCATTGAGGAAGCCTTAAGACCGCATCCTGTACGGACCGCGAAGCAGCTTCCGGCGGGTCGCGACGCCTGTCATAAGCGCCCGGTGATTCCCTCCCTGCACGACGCCCGCGAAATTCTTCGGCACACCTTCGGCCATGCCGATTTTCGCGGGCTGCAGAGCCAGGTGATTGTCGAGGTGCTGGCGGGCCGCAACGCCCTGGCGGTCCTGCCGACCGGGGGGGGCAAAAGTGTCTGCTATCAGATCCCGGCCCTGCTGCGGCCAGGCGTTGGGCTGGTGGTCTCACCCCTCATCGCCTTGATGAGCGACCAAGTCGAGGCGCTGCGCCAGTTGGGCGTTTCGGCGGCGCGGATGGATTCGGGGTTGTCGCCGGACGAGCGCGACACGACTTGGCGGCGCCTGGCAGCCGGCCAGATCGATCTGATCTACCTCTCGCCCGAGGGCCTGATGCAATCGTATGCGCTGGAGCGTCTGTCGGCCGCGCCGCTGGCCCTGATCGCCGTGGACGAGGCTCACTGTGTCAGCCAGTGGGGTCATGACTTTCGCCCCGAATACCGGGCGCTGGGACGTCTCGCGGACCTGTTTCCGGGGGTTCCCCGCCTGGCGGTCACCGCCACCGCCGACGCCCGGACCCGCGCCGACATCCGCTCCGAACTGCGGCTGGAGGGCGCCGCCGAATTCGTCGCTAGTTTCGAGCGCCCGGAACTGGCCCTATCGGCCGAACGCAAGCGAGCCAAACCCCACGACCGGGTGGCGGCCTTGATCAAGGCTAGGCCGGGCCGCTCCGGCATCGTCTACAGCGGCTCGCGGGACGGGGCGGAAAGGCTCGCCGACCGCCTGGCTGATGATGGCGTGGCGGCCAAGGCCTATCATGCCGGCCTCGACAAATCGGTCCGCCACGACCGGCTGAGCTGGTTCCTGGCCGAGGAAGAGGCGGTGATGGTAGCCACTATCGCTTTCGGCATGGGGATCGATAAGCCGGACGTGCGCTTCGTGATCCACGCCGATCCGCCGGGGGCCATCGAGGCCTATTGGCAAGAGATCGGCCGCGCCGGGCGCGACGGCGATCCGGCCGAGGGGATCACGCTCTATGGCTCCGGCGACATGAGCTGGGCGCTTGAGCGCATCCGCCGGCGCGACATGCCCGAGGCGGTCGCGCAGGTGCAGATGCGCAAGGTGCGCCAGCTCTATGCGATGCTTGAGGGGCCGACCTGCCGCGCTGCGGCGGTGAGGCGCTATTTCGGCGAAACCAGCGCCGAGCCTTGCGGCCAGTGCGACCGCTGCGTGAACCCGCCACGCGGCGTGGAGGTCACCGAGGCCGCCCAGAAGGCTCTGTCGGCGGTGCATCGGTTGGGCGGCCGGTTTGGCCGAGGGCGGATCGTCGAGCACCTGCTGGGCAAGACCAAGGGTGTCAGCGAATCCGAAGCGGCAATGTCGACCTTCGGCGTTGGCCGCGAATATAGCCCGGCGGGGTGGCGCGAACTGATCGACCAGCTGCTGTTCGAGGGGCTCCTGGTGGAACAGCCCAATGACGGTCGGCCGCTGATCGGGCTGGCCGATCCAGAGGCGGTGCGCGCGGTCTATCGCGGCGAGCGGCGGCTAACTGTCTTGCAGGCGCCCGAGGCGCTCGATTCAACCACGCGCACTGGCCGGCCCAGGCGACGCGGCGAAGCGGCTGCCGATTTGGCCGGCGAGGCCCTGTCGCTGTTCGATGCGCTACGGGCCTGGCGACGGGCCGAAGCGGCCCGCCAAGGGCTGCCGCCCTATGTGATCTTCCTCGACCAGACTCTGGCCGATATCGCCCGCGCCCAGCCTGGCGGTCGAGAGGCGCTGTCGGCGATCAATGGTGTCGGACAGGGCAAGCTGGACCGCTACGGCGCGGCCGTGCTCGAAGTCGTCGCCGATCAGCGATAGAACACGTGATCACCGATCTGGGCGATCCGCTCATGGGTCTGGCTCCAGGACGGGCTGACATAGGTGGCGTGGAAGAACAGCGCTCCCGGAGCTACCTGGGCCACGCGGTTGTCCTGAGCGATGGTCGCGATCGCGACCGCCGTATCCCATGGCTTCGACCGCCCGCGATCCAGGTCGGCGTCCGTATAGGCAAATTGCCCGGGTTGCCCGACCACGGCGCAGGCGCTCTTGGGATAGGTCGCGGATTTCATCCGATTGAGAACCACTTGAGCCACCGCCAGCTGTCCGCGCAGGGTCTGGTTGGAGGCCTCCTTCAACACCGTTCTGGCCAGACAGTTGGTTTCGGGTCTCATGGGTCGCGGATGGGCGGCCCGAATCGTCACCAGGTCTTGCAGGCTGACGGCGGTTAGCCGCCTGGGCGTTGGGCTGATCATATCGGTGGTCGAGACGATCGGGTGGATTTGAGTTGGGGGTGGCATGGCTTGCGGCGGGGGCCCGTGTGGGGCGTCGGCGGTGGATGCCTGGACCATTGGGCCGTTGCTATCCGGATTGGGCGTCGGAGCGGCGAGCCCTCTGGAGACTACCAGCAGTGAAACGGCCAGAATTCCAGCAACACAGAGTTTGAAGACAGTAGACAATCATGTTCCAATGAATTGCGCTAGGCTGCTCATGGCGGGCAAAGTCTAGAAGCCCCCGCAGCGTTACGTCTTATCGCTAAAGGATCGGTTCAACCCGGCCGCCGAGATCAAAACGGAGGGTCGTCCAGGCGTGGATTGATCGGATGAACCACTCGATTGGCGAGCGTCATCCACACACTGAAGCGTTCCTTATAGCGCCCATTTCAGATTTCTCAACCCCAGGCCCCCAGCCAGCCGTAATGGGCTCGCGCCGCTAGACGTCAACCTCGGCGTCCAAGGCGTTTTCCTGGATGAATTCGCGGCGTGGTTCGACCAGATCACCCATCAGGCGGGTGAACAGGTCGTCGGCGTCGTCGGCGTGGTTGACCCTGACCTGCAGCAGCGTGCGGGCGTTGTGATCGAGGGTGGTTTCCCAAAGCTGTTCGGGGTTCATCTCTCCCAAACCCTTGTATCGCTGTATCGACAGGCCCCGGCGGCCTGATTCGAACACCGCCGACACTAGGTCCAGCGGACCACGCACGGTATGGGTGCGGTCGCGGCGGCGGAAGATCGCCGGCGCGGAGAAGGTCTCTGAAAGCTTGCTGGCGCGCTCGGCCAGGCGACGGGCGTCGGCCGAGTGGAGCATCTGGTCGTCGAGCACGATCTTCTCGGAGACGCCGCGCTTGATGCGCTGAAACATATAGCCGCCGCCCAAGGCCAATTCGCCGGACCAGGCGCCGTCACCCTCTTCGGCATAGAGGTCCAGGCGCCGCGCGCCCTCGACCATGTCGTCTGAATTGCCCAGCAACCCGCCGAGCGCGGCCTGCTCGATGGCGAAGGCTGGGGCCCGGGCCGACAGGCGTTCGATATTGGCTTTGGCCTGGCGGGCGGTCTGGGTGAGTTCGGCAAGGTCCTTGCCCGTCATGCGTTCGCCAGAGGCCAGATCCAGCTCGGCCCCATCGAGGCCCTCATCGACCAGGAACGACTCCATTTCGGTATCGTCTTTGAGGTAGCGCGAGGATTTGCCCTTGCTGGCCTTATAGAGTGGCGGCTGGGCGATATAGAGATAGCCGCGTTCGATTACCTGCGGCATCTGGCGGTAGAAGAAGGTCAGCAACAGAGTGCGGATATGCGCGCCATCGACATCGGCGTCGGTCATCACCACGATGCGGTGATAGCGAATCTTCTCGATGTCGAAATCGTCGCGGCCGATCCCGGCCCCCAGCGCGGTGATCAGGGTGCCGATCTGGTCGGACGCCAGCATCTTGTCGAACCGCGCCCGCTCGACATTGAGGATCTTGCCACGCAGTGGCAGCACGGCCTGGTTCTCACGGTTGCGCGCCTGTTTAGCCGAGCCGCCGGCCGAATCGCCTTCGACGATGAAAATCTCGGACTTGGCAGGATCGCGCTCCTGGCAGTCGGCGAGCTTGCCCGGCAGGGATGAAATGTCGAGCGCCGACTTGCGGCGGGTCAGATCCCTGGCCTTGCGGGCCGCCTCGCGGGCGGCGGCTGCCTCGGCGATCTTGGTGATAACCTGTTTCGCCTCGTTGGGGTGCTCCTCGAACCATTGGCTCAGCCCCTCATTGACCAGCCCCTCGACGGCGGGCCGGGCCTCGGAGGACACCAACTTGTCTTTGGTCTGGGATGAGAATTTCGGGTCGGGCAACTTGATGGAGAGCACGCAGGTCAGGCCCTCGCGCGCGTCTTCACCCGTGACCTGGATCTTTTCGCGCTTGGCCATGCCGGAGGTCTCGGCGTAGCTGGTGATCACCCGGGTCATCGCGGCGCGGAACGCCGACAAATGGGTACCGCCGTCCTTCTGGGGGATGTTGTTGGTGAAGCACAGCATGGTCTCGTGGTAGCCATCGTTCCACCACAGGCTCAGATCGATCTCGATCTTGTCCCGCCGCCCACGGATCACCAGCGGCGTCTTCAACAGCGGCGTCTTGGCCTTGTCCAGATGACGGACGAACGCCTCGACCCCACCCTCATAGTGCAGGATCTCCTCGAATGGCTCGGCGCCCCGCAGGTCACGGAAATAGATCACTACGCCGGAATTGAGAAAGGCCAGCTCCCTGAGGCGGTGTTCCAGGGTTTTGCGTTCGAAATCGATATGTTCGAAGGTCCCGTCGTTTGGTGACGTTCTAAGCGATGGAAAGAAAGTCACCTCGGTGCCTGTGAGGAACTCGCCATTGTCCCGCAAGGGGGCGACGCCGGTGATCGCCAGCGGCGTGACGGTGTCGCCGCGCTCGAAGCGCATCTCGTGACTCTTGCCGCCCCGGTGGATTTTCAGTAGCAGCCAGTCGGACAGCGCATTGACCACCGACACGCCAACCCCGTGCAGGCCACCGGAGACCTTGTAGGAATTCTGGTCGAATTTTCCGCCGGCGTGCAGTTGGGTCATGATCACCTCGGCGGCCGAGACCCCCTCGCCCTCGTGGATGTCGGTGGGAATTCCGCGCCCGTCGTCCGTCACGGTCACCGAACCATCGGCGTTGAGGATCACCTCGACCTTGGTGGCCCAGCCTGCCAGGGCCTCGTCTATGGCGTTGTCGACCACCTCATAGACCATGTGGTGCAGGCCAGACCCGTCGTCGGTGTCGCCGATATACATGCCTGGCCGCTTGCGCACCGCGTCAAGGCCCTTGAGGACCTTGATGGAATCGGCGCCATATTCTGCCGCGGCGGCGTCGGCGGCGCTGTTGTCGGGGGTCTCGTCAGTCATCTAGGCTTCCAGGACGGTCAGGCGGGAGGCGTCGACGTGGACGCCCATGGCCCGACCCTTGAGGGTTTCGAACAACGCCTCGTCCGTGCCGGTCAAAAAGGCCTGGAGCGAAAGCGCCTCGATCTCGTCGAAGAGCGCCGCCCGCCGGTCAGGGTCGAGGTGCGCCGCCACTTCGTCCAGCAACAATATAGGATTTGGCTCGGAATCGACACGTGAAAGTCGCGCCGCCTGGGCCAAAACCAGATTGAGAATCAGCGCCTTCTGTTCCCCGGTGGAACATTCGGCGGCCGGGCGGCCCTTTTCGAGGTGGATCGCGGCGAGATCGCCCCGGTGGGGGCCGCTGAGGGCCCGGCCGGCGGCGCGATCCCGATGCCTCCCGGTCTCGAAGGTTGCTGTCAGATGTGATTCGATCTCCTGCGAGGAGGCCCCGGCGGCGGCTTCCCGTTCCCACGCTCCGGTCAGAGATAGACCCGCCCGGGGAAACGGCCGATCCACCCGGTGATCGATCTCCTCGCCGAGCGCCTGAACGGCCCTGGCGCGAGCCGTCGCCACCAGTGCGCCGGCAGCCGCTAGCCGCGTCTCTATGGCCCTGAGCCAGTCGGCGTCTGGTATCTCGTCGGTCAGCAGGCGGGTCCGCTCGCGTAG
>JAYVYH010000287.1:0-19990 GCA_043784385.1 Caulobacteraceae bacterium
GCTCCAGCGTGCCGCCGCCGCCGGCCACCGCGCCGCTTATGCTCGATCCGCTCTGGGCGATCAGGCGCGCGCTCGGGGAGGTGAGCGTCACACCCCCGGTGAGCGCGCCGGCATTCGTCAGCGTGCCGACGTCGGCCAACGTACCGCCGTTGGCCAATGTCTTCCCCGCCGCGATCGTGTTGGTCCC
Source organism: Caulobacteraceae bacterium (assembly GCA_043784385.1). Taxonomy (GTDB): domain Bacteria; phylum Pseudomonadota; class Alphaproteobacteria; order Caulobacterales; family Caulobacteraceae; genus Acaudatibacter. Next base: position 188 of record JAYVYH010000287.1, read on the forward strand.
GCTCAGCGTCCAGGCGCTTCCCGCGTCGAGCTGATAAGAGCCGAAGCCGCTGAAGGTCATTGCCTCGCCGCCCGAGATCGTGCCGTTCCCGCCCAGGCCGGTGATCGTACCGGTTCCCGACGCAACCTCCAGCGTCCCGCCACCGCCGGCGACCGTACCCACAATCGAGGACCCCGCCTGCGCGACCAATCGGGCGCTCGGAGAGGTGAGCGCCACGACCCCGGTCAGCGCGCCGGCGTTGGCCAGGGTCTTGCCCGCGCCTATCGTGTTGGTCCCGCTCAGGGTCCAGGCCCCTCCCGCATCGACCTGATAGGACCCGAAGCCGCTGAAGGTCCCCGTCGCGCCAAGGCCGCTGATCGTACCGCTTCCGGAAGCCAGCTCCAGCGTGCCGCCGCCACCCTGCGACGCTCCGATCAGGACGCTGCCCGCTTCGTCGATCAGTCGGTCGGTGGAGGATCCGAACTGGACGGCGACGCCGCCCGTCCCCCTGATCGTACCGAAATTAGTGATGGTCGCCGGCCCAGTCGCGTAGAGACCGACCACGCCGGTGATCAGCGCGCTTGCCATCGCATTGCTGACGAGACCACCGTTGCTGATGAAGACGCCGTCGCCGGCCGGGCCGCTAACCGCGCGCTGAAAGCTTTTATTGGTTCCGCCGAGGCCCGCCGCGCCGCCCACGACCTGGCCGCTGTTTGTCAGCGTGCCGCCGTGAGAGCCGAGGAAGACGCCCGCGCCGCCAGAGCCCCCGCCGCCGCCGCCACGCTGGCCATAGCCGCCCGCGCCGCCATTGCCGCCGGCGATGAGGTTGGAGTTGCCGATCGAGCCGCCGTTCTGCAGGTAGACCCCGTTCGCGCCCAACCCGCCGCCGCCGCCGTAGCCGTAGCTGGCGGTGGCGTTGGCGCCCGTGCCCCCGCCGCCACCGGTGATCCGCTGGCTGTTGACGATGCTGGCGGCCCCGGTGGCCACCACGCCGCCGCCGCCGGATCCGCCGTAACCGCCATAGAAGGAGCCGGTGGCGCCCACCGTGCCGAACGCGCCCTGCAGGAACCCGCTGTTGTTCAGCAGGCCACCTGCTGTAAGGACGACGGCGGTGTTGCCGGCGCTGGCGGCCGCTATGAAGCCGGAATTGGTCAGGGTTCCGCCGACCGACAGCAGACCGTAGTTGCTGATATTGCCGGTATCCACCAACGCGCCGGCATCGACGAGCGCACCCTTGATCACGAGGCCGTTAGCGTTGTTGATCGTGCCGCCATTGGTCAGCGTGCCCACAACCGTCAGGCCGCCGTTGTTGGCGAGGGTCTGGCCGGACGCGAGCGTACCGCCATTGGTGAGGGTCAAATTAGCCCCGCCATCGACCTGATAGGCGCCAAAACCGCTGAAGGTCGCGACGGCCGCGCCGGAAAGGGTTCCGGTGGCGCCCAGGCCGGTAATCGAGCCCGAACCGCCGGCCAGCTCCAGTGTCCCGCCGCCGCCGGCCACCGCGCCGACGATCCTCGATCCCGCCTGGGCGATCAGCCGCGCGCTCGCCGCGCTGAACGCCAAGGCCCCGGTCAGCGTCCCGGCGTTGCTCACGGTCTGGCCACCGCCCAGCGTGTTGGTTCCCGACAGGGTCCAGGATTCGCCGGCGTCGAACACGTAGGTCCCAAATCCGGTGACGCTGCCGACCATGCTTCCAGACAGCACGCCCGTCGCGCCCAGGCCGGAGACCGTGCCGGTGGCCGCCGCTAGCTCCAGTGTCCCGCCGCCGCCCTGCGCGGTCCCGATCAGGGTGGACCCGGACTTGGCGATCAGCCGGTCGCTGGAAGAACCGAACTGAACCGACGCTATCGAGCCGGAAATCGTGCCGTAGTTGGTCACCGTCGCCGCCGAAGAGCCGCGCGCGTAGACGCCCACTCCGCCGATCATCGTGGCCTTGTTGATCACCGCGCCGCCGGCCGCCAGCAATACGCCGGACCCGGTCTGCCCCACCGCGCCGGTGGCCGTGTTGCCGGAACCGCCCGCTCCAGCGGTCCCGCCGGTGATCGTCCCGCCCGTGGCGGTGACCGTGCCGCCGGCCAGCAGATAGACCCCGGCGCCGCCGGCGCCGCCCCGGCCGCCGGTGTATTTGGCGAAGCCACCCTGGCCGCCGACGCCGCCCTGGATCTGGCCGCCGCTGATAGCGACGTTTCCGGTCGTCGAAAGGCTCACGCCGGCCCCGCCAGTTCCCCCGCTCCCCCCATTGTAGCTGCTGTTGGTCCCGCCCAGGCCGCCGTGGCCGCCGAGGATCGTACCGGCGCCGTTGGTCACCGAGCCGCCAGCGACCAGGGAGACCCCGGCTCCGCCGGTCCCACCGAAGCCGCCCGGGAAAGAACTCGTTGCGGTTCCGCCCTGGCCGCCAAAGCCGCCGTAGATCGAATTGGCATTGGTGATCGTAGCAGCCGACGAAGTGGCGAGCACGCCGGCTCCGCCGGCGGCGCCCGGAATACCGCGCCCATTGACGGTAGTTCCGCGAGCGCCCAGCCCACCGCGGATACCGCCGCTGTTGGATAACGACCCGCCACCCTGCATGCTGACCGCCGCATGGCCGTAGCCGCTGGTCGCGCGGATTGTGCCGGCATTGGTGATGGTCGCCAAGTTCGGCGTGATCAGGCCGATGCCCTGCAGATAGGCGCCGCTGACGATGCTGACGCCGCTGTAGCTCGCCGACAGAGTGTAGCCGGATGGGAAATTCCCCGACAGGATTTTCGTCGTCACAACCGCACCCCCGATAGCGCGCGCGTCGAGCGCGACGACGAAACGCAAACTCCGTCACCGTCACCTATGCCAACCGTGAGCGGTTTGGCCAGGATAACGGAAATCTACGTTTCGAGGGGGAGGGAGAGGACGGCCTCGGCGACCAGGCGGGTAGCCTGAACCTGCATCGCGACCCAAAGCTCGTAGCTGTCGCTCAGCGCCGGATCGAACGTGACCGCCCCGCGGCCGGCCCGGACCAGCAGCCCTTGCGACTCGGCGTCCTCCAGCAGGGTGTCGAGGTGGATGCGGGACACCGCACAGCGCTTGGCAAGGTCGGTCTTGGAGAAAGCCGCCGCCTCGAGCAGTCGTGCGCGGCTGGAAGGCTGGCTGAGCAGAAGACCCTGGAGGATTTTGAGTCCGCCGTCGCGCCTCATGAAGAATTCGATCCGGGGCAAACGCGGGGCGCCCCAGGCGTGCATGAGGGCGGTGATCCCGGCGATTTTGAAGTAAGCAACCTCCAGGGCGCGATCGTCCGATAGCCGCGTGGCCGCGAGCGCGCTGGTCGGGTCGATCCGTCCGACAATGGTCAACGCGCCGACGGCCCGGTCGCGAAGCACCTCGACGAACTCGGGGCGCAGCACAAGCCGTCGCTGGGTCCAGGGGAGCGGCCCAGCAGCGACCTCGAGGCGGCCTGTGGCAAGCGCACGCTCGACGAAGGCGACGATCCGGCCGCGATTCGCCACCCGGTTGGCCACCAGCGGCGCAATCAGGCCGGACAAAGTCAGCCCCCCGGGCAAGGCGCTGAGCACATACGCCGCCACATAAATTGACGTGCGCCCGAGGTCCTTCATCAGCCACCGAGAGGCGGGGTCCAACCGTTGAAACTCTGCGATCGCCTCCGCGGCCGAGGCTTCGGCCACCTCCCGAAACCGGGGGCCACGCGCAACCTCCCGCAACGCCTCGTCGAAAAACAGGACCGTGGGATTGAGCCTGGCGGGCGCATCCGAACCATCGTCCATACTAAGAGGACCCCACGCTTTTCGGCTGCTGGCATAGCCGTCTCGCTCGATCCTATCACACCTGTGAAAATACTATCCCGAACACTGCTGACAAGCGACTTTGAGCGCGAGACCCCCGGATGATGTGATCCAGCGCGATCGCCATGATCACACCGACCTGGTAAGCAGGGTGGTGGCGGCCAGGGCCATGACCTTGGCGGCGGCGACCATGTCGTCGATGCCTACCCATTCGTCGGGCTGGTGGGCCATTTCGAGCACGCCCGGACCATAGGCGACGCAGTCCTTAAGCTTGCCGATACGGTCGACGTGTTTCTGATCATAGGTGCCGGGAGAACAGATGAACTGGGCCGGGCGGCCGAGTACGCGGGCGATGGCCCGGGCCGTGGCGGTGGCCACCGGTCCGTCCTGGTCGGCCAGGCTGGGCAGCACCAAGAACAGCTCGCGCAGGGCGTAGCGGAAGCCCGGCCGCTCGGCGGCGAGGGCGTCCAGCAGGGAGACCAGTTCGCCTCGGACCAGGTCGATCGGTTCCTCGATCAGGAACCGGCGATCCACCACCATCCGGCAGCTGTCGGCCACCAGGGGCGCGGGCAAGCCGTGGGTCAGTTCCCCCTGGCCGCCATGCACGGAGTTGATGTTGAGGGTTGAGGTTCGCGCGCCGTCGGGCACGACCGGCATGTCCGAGCGCCGCGCCGCCAGCTTGGGATAGAGCTCGGTCTCCATGCGCTCCATCACCGTCCCCATGTGGCGGATGGCGCTGTCGCCCAGGAACGGCATGGAACCGTGGGCGATGCGGCCCTTGGTCTCGATCTCGGCCCACCAGACGCCGCGGTAGCCGATACACACCCTAACGACGTTAAGGGGCTCAGGGATGATCACATGATCGACCCGGGGTTTGGAAAACCAGCCGCGCTCGGCCAGATAGGCCACGCCGCCATAGCCGCCGGACTCCTCATCGGCGGTGCCGGAGATTTCCAATGCACCCGGCAGATCGATGCCTGAATCGATCAGCGCCTCGACTGCGATCACCGAGGCGGCCAGACCGCCCTTCATGTCGGCGGTCCCCCGCCCATAAACGCGGCCATCCTTCACCACGCCCTCGAACGGATCCATGGTCCAGCCGGCGCCGGGCTCCACCACGTCGATATGGCTGTTGAAGTGGACGCAGGGGCCAGGCCCCGAGCCTTCGCGCCGCGCGATCACATTGATGCGCGGATAGGCGTCGGTATCGCCCGGCGCGCCCTCAGCGCGGACATAGCTGACCTCGAAGCCGCGCTTGCGCAGCCGCTCGCCCAGGAATTCGGCGCAAGGGCGGTAGGCGTCGCCCGGCGGGTTGACCGTGGGAATGCGGACCAGGTCGCGGGTCAGGGCAACCAGATCATCGCGACGGCCGTCGATGGCGCGCAGGGCCTTGTCGACGGTGGGGAGGAGAACGGCGGCTTCGGCAGTCTTGCGGCGCTCTGGTCGTGTCAGGCCTTTTCCAGTTTCATACAGATGTTCGTCGATCCGCGCCGCCGCTGCGTCAAGGCCGAACTAGATGCAGCGCCCGCCGTCAACCTCCATGGCGACGCCGGTGACCATCGACGCCTCGTCGCTGCACAAGAACACCGTGGCGGCGGCGATGTCGGCGGGGGTGGAGAAGCGGCCGATGGGGATGCTGGCCAGGAACCGGGCGCGGACCTCCGGCGTGTCGCCGCCCATGAAGGTCGCCAGCATCGGGGTCTCGCCGGCCACGGGGTTGATGACGTTCACCCGGACACCAAACGGAGCCAGCTCCACCGCCATGGCCCGGGCCGCGGTGATCATCCAGCCCTTGGAGGCGTTGTACCAGGTCAGGTTCGGGCGCGGGCTGACGCCGCCGGTCGAAGCGATGTTGAGGATAGCGCCGCTCCCCCTGGCCTTCATCAGCGGAACCGCCAGGCGGCCGGTGAGGTATACCGAGCGCACGTTGACACCCAGCAGGCGGTCAAAAGTCGCCTCGTCCATGGTTTCCATGGGGGCCGGCCGGGTCCCCAAGCCAGCGTTGTTGACCAAGATGTCCAGGCCGCCGAAGGCCGAGCTTACCCGGTCAAAGAGCGCCGCGACACTGGCGGCCTCGGCCACGTCGGTGGGAACCGCGACGCAGGCCGCGCCGAGCTCCCCGGCCAGGGCCGCCGCGCCGTCGGCGTTGATGTCGGCGATGGCGACGCGGGCGCCCTCGGCCACAAAGCGCCGGACGATTCCTTCGCCGAAGCCGGACGCGCCGCCGGTGACGATCGCTGTCTTGCCCTCAAGCCTCATCGTCAGCCCCTCAACGTGCAGGCGGGCCCAAGAAGGTGTCGCTGGACGGTCCGCGCCCGAACGGACATAGCTGACATCTATCGCACGGGAGACCTTGGGGTGAATAGACGCAGCTTCGTGGCGGCCGGCGCGGTCCTCGCATCGAGTCCGGCGTTCGCCGCGGAGCCGGCCGCGTCCGCTCCGCCCGCCGCGACCATCCCCCGCCCGGGACCCCGCAACCTGATCACAGACGTGCCGGGGTTAAAGGTTGGACAGGCCGTGGATATCGCCGCCCGCACCGGAACCACGGTAATCGTTCCGGACGAGGCGGCGGTGGTGGTGGCCGACGTAAGCGGCGGCGGGCCGGCGACGCGGGAGACCGACGCCACCAATCCCCAGAACCTGGTTCACGCCTTCGACGCCGTGGTGCTATCTGGTGGGTCGGTCTACGGACTGGCGGCGGCCGACGGCGTGGTGGCGTGGCTGGGCGCCCGCCATCGGGGCTTTGGAATGTCTCCGGACCCGGCCACGCCGCGTAGCCCGGTGGTTCCCGCCGCCGCGCTCTACGACCTGGCCAACGGCGGACGCAAGGACTGGGGGCTGGAGCCGCCTTACCGAGCCCTGGGCCTCAGGGCCATGGACGCCCTGGACGACAACTTCGCCTTGGGAACAGCCGGCGCCGGCTACGGAGCCACGGCCGGTGGATTAAAGGGGGGCCTGGGTTCGGCCTCCATCGTCACCGCCGATGGAATCACCGTCGGCGCGTTGGTGGCCGTCAATTCGGCCGGATCGGTGGTCGGGACGGACGGTAAGACCTTCTGGGCCGCTCCGTTCGAGATCGGCGATGAGTTCGGCGGCCTGGGCGCGGCCGGCCTGAGGGGTGTCCCCGACGACTGGACGCGGAGCAAGCCGAACCCCTCCGCTCGGAAGAACACCACCCTGGCTGTCGTCGCCACCGACGTGAAGCTGACCTCCGACGAGGCCCGCCGGGTGGCGATCATGGCCCAGGACGGCATGGGTCGGGCTCTCAGGCCTTCTCATACCCCATTCGACGGCGACGTGGTGTTCGCCATGTCCACCGGTCGGCGGGAGGCGGCGGAGCCACGCGCCTTCACCGTGGCGCGTATCGGCGCCCTGGCCGCCGATACCCTGGCCCGGGCCATCGCCCGCGCCGTATTTCTCGCCACGCCCTGGCCGGGAACCCAGACACGGACATGGAAGACGATCCCCCAACCATCCGGTGTCAGACCACCTGACGGCTCTGGCTCCTGATCTCGGTGGGGGCAGTACGGACATCCGGGACCGTGCCGCCGAGCAGCACGTTGTCGATCAGGCGGGTTTTTCCGACCCGGGCCGCCAGCGATGCCAAGCCGACTGTCCCGACTGAATCCAATTCACGCAAGGTCTCCGGATCAGCCACGCTGACGTAGTCGATGTCCACGCCCGGCTGTCTGGAAATCACCTCACGGATGGTCGCCCTGAGCGCTTCCGCGTTGCGCTCTCCGGCCTCAAAGCGCAATCGCGCGCCCGACAAGGCGCGGAACAGCACTGGCGCCACGGCGCGCTGCGCGGGGTCCAGGTAGGCGTTGCGACTCGACAGCGCCAAGCCGTCGGTTTCCCGAACGGTGGGCGCGACGACGATCTCGACGGGAAGGTCCAGATCGCGCGTCATCCGGCGGATGACCACGCATTGCTGAGCGTCCTTCTGGCCGAAATAGGCGCGTGTCGGTTGAACGATGTTGAACAGCTTGGCGACCACTGTTGCGACACCGGCGAAGTGTCCCGGCCGCGAAGCGCCTTCGAGCGGCTCGGCCACTGGGCCGACCTCGACCCTGGCGGCGAAGCCGGCGGGGTAGACCTCCAAAGCCGATGGCGTGAACACCAGATCCACCCCCCGCGCGCCAAGAAAGGCGAGGTCGCGGGGCAGGTCGCGAGGATAGCGTGCAAGATCCTCGTTCGGACCGAACTGGGTCGGATTGACGAAGATGCTGACCGCCACCGCCCCGCACTCGGCCTTGGCGCGCGACACCAAACTCAAATGGCCGTCGTGAAGAAACCCCATGGTGGGAACCAAGCCCAGGCCTGAAAAGGCGCCCCGGGCGGCGCGCATCTCGTCGATGCTCGTCAGGACCCGCATGTCAGTGGGGCTCGGCCAGGGCGAGGGCGAGTTCGGCGTCGTCCATCGTCGAACCGTGGGCCGGTGTGGGGAAGGCGCCCGCGCGAACCTCCTCGACATAGACCTTGAGTAGGGCTTCGATGGTCGCGCCGACTTCGCCGTAGCGCTTGGCGTGGCGTGGCGATTTGCCTTCGGTCAGACCCAGCAGGTCGTGCCAGACTTGGACCTGGCCGTCGCAGCCGGCGCCCGCGCCTATGCCGATCGTCGGCACGCGCAGGCGGCGCGAAATCGCCTCGGCCAGGGGCGCCGGCACCAGTTCGAGCACGATCGCGAAGGCCCCCGATTGCTCCAGCAACAAGGCGTCGTCCAGGAGCCGGCGCGCGCTGGAGGCGTCCTTGGCCTGCACGCGCAGCCCGATCTGATGCTGAGCCTGGGGCGTGAAGCCGAGGTGGCCCATGACCGGCACGCCAAGCTCGGTCAGGCGCTGGACAATGGCGGCGACCGGCGCGCCGCCCTCGAGCTTCACGGCCTGAACCCCCGCCTCCTGCATCAAGCGGCGGGCGGCCGTCACGGCGTCGGCCGGCGTCGAATAGGTCAGGAACGGAAGGTCGCTGACGACGAGCGCGCGCTTGGAACCCCGAACCACGGCGGCGGCGTGGCGAACCATGTCGTCGAGGGTCACGGGCAGGGTGGTCGAATGTCCATGCACCACCATGCCCAGCGAATCGCCCACCAGCAGCAACGGCACGCCGGCGCGCTCCGATATCCGGGCCGAGGGATAGTCATAGACCGTGACCATGGCGATGCAATCGCCGGCTTGTTTCATCTTTTGCAAGTCTTGCAGGGTTACGCGCATCGATGACTCCGGCGCCGTTTCTCACGGGGGACTCGGCTCAATGACGCCCTTTCTAGGGAGTCGGGGGGCGGTTTGAAAGCCAGGAGCAACTCCGGGTTTCACCAGCGGCGGCGAGGTCAGCGGTTGCAATGGCCGAGAAACTGCGCAAAGCGACGGAACGTCAAGGTTGCGGCGATCGAACTCCGCCGGTGCTGGCTAGATCTGCCCGAGACAAATCCGCGTAGTATCTATAACGGCAGCGGAAGAAGGTGTGTCGTTATCAATCGTCGATCGAAGTGTGAACAATCAATTTCCGAAAAACCCTAGCAATTAAGTCGCTTCAAATCGGGAAAGCCCTCGAAGTGGCGAATTACATATGCTGAAATTATAGCAATTTAGCCTTGAGGGAAATGTAAGTGGCAAAAATGTATATCGCTGTGGCCGCAGCCTTGGCTCTGACGCCTTTGAGCTTGGCCAGCGCCGCGAGCGATCCGACCGCCGAGTTCACACCCGAGGTGCGCCACGACGTCTCACTTCCCCTGCGTTACCTCGCTACACTCGCTGCCCCGGAGCCGCGCCGCGCGCCGCGCGCCCTCGCCGTGCGTCCACTGCCATCGACCGTCTTGGCCGCGCCTGAGCGGGCTGACGGCGCCCTTCAGAACACCGCGGGAAAGCAGATCGCCACGACCGACGGGCTCAATTTCGCGGGTGTGGGCGAGGGCGATTATGGGTTCACGGATTCCTCCGCGCCCCCGGACACCAATGGCGCCGCGGGTCTCACGCAGTATGTGCAGCAGGTGAACACGGCCTTAGGTATCTTCAACAAGACCACAGGTGCGCTGCTGTTGTCGGTGAAGGCCACCAACACGATCTGGACGGGTTTCGGCGGCGGCTGTGAGACTAATAACGACGGCGATGGGGGCGTGAAATATGACCGGATCGCCAATCGCTGGGTGATTACGCAGTTTTCGGTTTCGACAACGCCTTACCTTGAGTGCGTTGCCGTATCTCAGACCAGCGATGCGACCGGCGCCTATTATCGTTACGCTTTCAGCTATGGTACAAAGGATTTCATTGACTACCCCAAGGTCTCGGTGTGGCCGGATGCCTATTACGTTACCTACAATGACTTTCACGGCTCCAATTTCTTTGGTGCGAAAATTTGCGCGTTTAAACGCTCGGCGATGTTGACCGGCGCGGCGGCCTCGCAACAGTGTTTCCAGCTGCCGAGCGCCTACGGTGGCCTGCTGGCGTCCGACCTAGATGGCGCGACTTTGCCGCCGACTGGTTCGCCAAACTACGTGCTCAATTTCGGGACCAATTCACTCAATCTGTGGAAGCTCAGCCTGAACTGGGCGGTTCCCAAATCCTCCAAGCTGACCGGGCCGAACGCGATCACCGTCGCTGCGTTCACCGCAGCCTGCGGCGGGGGGGGGGGCACATGCCTTCCCCAGAAGGGCACCTCTCAGAAGCTCGACAGTCTCGCCGACCGTCTGATGTATCGCCTCGCCTATCGCAATTTCGGCGATCATGAGTCTCTGGTCGTCAATCACTCTGTCACGGCCGGCGGCGTTACCGGCGTGCGTTGGTACGAGTTGCGGTCGCCAGGCGTCATCCCCGCCATCTATCAAAGCGGCACATTCGCGCCCGATAAAATCTCGCGATGGATGGGCAGCGTGGCGATGGACAAGGTGGGCGACATCGCCGTCGGCTACAGCGCCTCTTCGGGGGGAATTTACCCGTCCATTCGCTATACGGGTCGCCTTCCGACCGACGCGCTGGGCACGCTGGAGGCGGAAAAAGTCGTCAAGGTCGGTGGCGGCAGCCAGAACGGCAACCTGAACCGCTGGGGCGACTACACCTCCATGTCGGTTGATCCGGTGGACGACTGCACCTTTTTCTACTCCAATGAGTATGAGAAGAGCACTGGCTCCTTCAACTGGAGCACCCAGATCAACGCGTTCAAGTTCCCAGGCTGCCACTAGAGCCTTTCGACCACGGATGCGGTCAGCATCCGTGGTCGATGCGCCCCGAGGGCGCGACGATCGGGACTTAGGGTTCGAGGCAGCCTATATCCGCCATCACGATGCGCGCCTTCGCCCACCTCCTCGACCGGCTGTCCCTCACCGCCTCGCGCAACGCCAAACTGACCTTGGCGCGGGATTTCCTGCGCGAGACGCCGGATCCGGATCGGGGCTGGGCGCTTGCGGCGCTTACCGGCGCCCTGAGCTTCAAGGCCGCCAAGCCCGCCGCGATTCGGGCTGCGGTGGAGGCGCGGATGGACAGGGTCCTGTTCGCCTGGTCCTATGACTATGTAGGCGATCTGGCCGAGACCGTGGCCCTGGTCTGGCCGGCCAGACCAGGCGCCAATCGCGAACCGGAGTTGTCCGAAGTGGTGGACACCCTGGCCGGCGCCACCCGGCCTCAAGCCCCGGGCTTGATCGAGAACTGGCTGGACGCGCTTGACGCCGATGGCCGGTGGGCGCTGCTCAAGCTAGTGACTGGTGGGCTGAGGGTAGGCCTCTCCGCGCGTCTGGCCAAACAGGCGGTCGCCGACCTGGGCGGCGTGCCGGTGGCGCAGATCGAGGAGCTATGGCACGCTCTCGTGCCACCCTATGGCGACCTGTTCGCCTGGCTGGAAGGCAAGGCAGAACGCCCCGCCGCCGACGCGCCCGGGCGATTCCGCCCGGTGATGCTGGCCCAGGCCGTCGACGAGGCCGTCGACTTCGCCAAACTGGACCCGGCCGACTACGCCGCCGAGTGGAAGTGGGACGGCATTCGCGTCCAGGCGGTTAACGAGCGCGGCGAGCGGCGGCTCTACACCCGCACCGGCGATGTGATCTCCGACGCCTTTCCCGACGTGCTGGCCGTACTGAATTTCGAAGGCGTGATCGATGGCGAGTTGCTGGTGATGCGTGGCGGCGCCGCGGCCCCGTTCGGTGACCTGCAGCAGCGGCTGAACCGCAAGACCGCCGACGCGAAATTGATGGCCAGGTTCCCTGCCGGAATTCGCGCCTATGACCTGTTGCTGGAGGGCGAGCGGGATCTGCGCACCCTGAGCTTCACCGAGCGCCGGACCCGGCTTGAGGCGGTGATCGCGGCCGGCGGCTCGGACCGCCTTGACCTGTCGCCATTGCAGCCCTTCATCGATTGGGACGATCTGGCCCGGCTGCGCGCCGATCCGCCGCCGGGCGATGCCCGCAATGCCGAGGGCCTGATGTTGAAACGCCGGGACTCGGCCTATCTGGCTGGCCGGCCCAAGGGACCCTGGTTCAAGTGGAAGCGCGATCCGCGTCTGGTCGACGCGGTGCTGATGTATGCCCAGCGCGGCCACGGCAAGCGCTCCAGCCTCTATTCCGACTACACCTTTGGCGTCTGGCGCGAAGACGCGACCGGCCACAGGTCATTGGCGCCAGTCGGCAAGGCCTATTTCGGCTTCACCGACGAGGAATTGAAACAGCTCGACGCCTTCGTGCGCGAAAACACCATCGAACGCTTCGGGCCGGTTCGATCGGTGCGGGCTGACTGGGACTTCGGCCTGGTGCTGGAGGTGGCCTTTGAAGGACTGCAGCGCTCAACTCGCCACAAGAGCGGTCTGGCCATGCGTTTTCCGCGCATCAGCCGCATCCGCTGGGACAAGCCGGCCCGGGAGGCCGACGAACTGGCGACCCTAGAGCGGATGCTTGAGGCGATGGTCGCCCAATAGGGCTCGGCCTCAGCCGTTGAAGCTACGCACGGTGTCGATGATCCGGTCCTGGACGTCGGGCGCGAGATAAGGGTGCATGGGCAGGGCCAGGACGGTCTTGGCCTTGGCGTCCGAAACAGGCAGGCCGCCGGGTCCCTGGGCGCACCGGGCGTAAGGCGCCTGGCGGTGCATCGGTACGGGATAGTAGACGGCGGTGGGAACACCCGCGGCCTTGAGATGCGCCGCCAGGCCGTCGCGGTCGCGATGCTCGATCACATATTGCGCCCAGGTGGAGACACCACGGTCGATCACCGTTGGGATCGACAGGCAGACCTCGGCCAAGCCGTCGGAATAGCGCGTGGCGACGATCTGGCGCGTGGCGATCTCATTCTCGAAGATGGCCAGTTTCTCGATCAGGATCGCGGCCTGAAGCGTATCGAGACGCGAGTTCATGCCGATCCGGGCGTTCAGATATTTCGGGTCGTGACTGCCCGGCGCGGGGTCGCCGGCCACGGCCTTGCCATGCACGCGCAGCGAATCCATCCGGTCCCACAGAGCGTCGTCCTTGGTCAGCACCGCGCCGCCGTCGCCGTAGCAGCCGAGCGGCTTGGCTGGAAAGAAACTGGTGGTCGCCACGTCCGCCCAATGGATAGGGTGCTCGCCGTCCAGGGTGCAGCCGAACCCCTGGGCCGAGTCGGCGATCAGCTTGACGCCATGGCGGCGGCAGATGGCCGCCAACCTGGGGTAGTCGGCCGGTTGACCGAACAGATCCACGGCGATCACTGCGGCTGGCCGTAGCCGCCCGGCCGTCTCGACCGCGTGGATCGCGGCTTCCAGGGCGTCGGGGTCGAGGTTGTAGGTGTCGGGCCGGATATCGACGAACACCGGGCTGGCTCCGGTCCAGGGAATCACCTCCGGCGTGGCCGCGAAGGTGAAGGCCGGGCAGAATACCGCGTCGCCCTCCTCGATTTCCCAGGCCATCAGCGGCAGCGCCAGGGCGTCGGTGCCGTTGGCGCAGGATAGCGCCCGGCCGGCGCCGCAAAACGCGGCCAGCCTGGCTTCGAGCTCGCGCACCTCGGGGCCCATCACATAGGCGCCGTGGGCGAGCACCCGGGCGATGGCGGCGTCGATGGCAGGCTTGACGCGCGCCTGTTGCGCCGCGAGGTCGATAAAAGGGATCATCGCGGGCGCTGATAACCTCCGGAAGGCGCGGGCGCGAAACAATCTGGGTATCCCTTTATTTCGGACCTGGAGAAGCCAGAACACCCAGCCCCAGGATGAAAGCCTCCAGATCTCCCCCCGGAAACAGCGCGCCGGCGACCCCGCCCCGGGTCGCGGCTTCCATATCGGAGGGTTTGTCGCCGATCAGGACGGTTCGGGCGGGGTCGAGATCCAGATCCGCGATAGCCCGCAACACCATGCCTGGGTTGGGCTTGCGGTCGGGGTGGTCGGGATGGGCGTATCGGGCCACTGGCGCGTCGGCGAGAAACGGACAGGCATAGATGGCGTCGATATGGGCGCCTTCGGCAGCCAGGTCCGTGCGCATCACCACGTGCAGACGATCGACCGCCGCCTCATCGAAATAGCCCCGCGCGACGCCTGACTGGTTTGTGGCCACCGCAACGGCGATCCCCGCCGCGTTCAAACGCCTGATCGCCCGGCGCGCGCCAGGCATCCATTCCAGCCGCTCGGCCTCGCCGACATAGCCGTGATCGACGATCAGAACCCCGTCGCGGTCGAAGATCACGCCAGCCCGTCCTGTTTTCGCCGCACGTCTTGTTTTGGTCGCGTCCGTCATGACATCCAGGGTCTTGCTCCGCGTTCGCGCCGACCTGAGGAGACCTAACCCACCTTGGAAGCCTCGCCAAAGCTTCACGCCAAAGCGGCGGCCTCCGCCATCAGAACCGTGGAAGCCGAGATCGAGGGCCTGCGGGCCTTGGCCCGGGCGTTGGAAACCGATCTTGCGGCGGCTCTGGACGACGCCGTCGACACCATCGCGCGCGCCAAGGGGCGGGCGGTGGTGACCGGCATGGGCAAGAGCGGCCATGTGGCGCGCAAGATCGCCGCCACCCTAGCATCCACCGGAACCCCGGCGTTCTTTCTGCATCCGGGCGAGGCCAGCCACGGGGACCTGGGCATGGTGGCGCGGGGCGACGTGGTGATCGCGCTGTCGTGGTCAGGGGAGACCCCGGAGTTGCGGGACGTGATCCACTTCTGCAAGCGCTTCGACGTACCGCTGATCGCAATATCCTCGGAGAGCGCTAGCGCCCTCGCCACCGCCGCGGATGTGGCCCTGATCTTGCCCCGGGCCGACGAGGCCTGTCCCAACGGCCTGGCGCCCACGACATCGACCACCATGCAGCTGGCGTTCGGCGACGCCCTGGCGATCGCCCTATTGGAGAACCGGGGGTTTTCCGCCGCCGACTTTCGCGAGTTCCACCCAGGCGGACGTCTCGGAACGCGGCTGATAACCGTCGCCGACCTGATGGCCACCGGCGCCGATGTCCCGATCTTGCGGCCGGACGCCACCCTTTGGGAGGCGATCTTCGAGATCAGCCAAAAGCGCTACGGCGGGGCCGGCGTAGTCGACGCGGACGGGCAGCTGCTGGGCGCCTTCACCGACGGCGATTTACGCCGGGCCCTGCCGATCGCCGATCTGACGGCCGAGGTCGGCGATCACATGACCCGCCAGCCGTTATCCGTCGACCCGCGCCTCCTGGCCACGGAGGCCCTGAGAGTGATGAATGAGCGGCCCCGGCCAATCATGCTGATGTTCGTCTGCGAGGCTGGCCGGCTGGTGGGCGCGGTGCACATGCACGATCTGCTGCGGGCCGGGATTGCCTGATAACGGCCGGGGCGGCCTATAAGGGCGCCGAATCAAGCGAGGGGAACTCATGGCCGTCAACCTCTACACTTTTGTCGATCTCTATGACCGGGGCCTGGATACGGCCGCCCACATCCTGGCGAAGGGGGCCGAGCACGCCGCCGCGACGGGCGTGACCGAACCGGAGATGCTCGATTGGCGGCTGATCCACGACATGCAGCCGCTTCGCTTCCAGCTGACGGTGGTCTGCAACTTCTCCAAGCAATGGACGGCGCGGGTGGCGGGCCTGCCGCTTCCCGGGGACATCGGAGTCGATCTGTCCTTGGCCGGGTTTCAGGCCGCCATCGCCGAGGCGAAACTGTTTCTGGCCGGCCTGACGCCGGACCAGTTCGAGGGCCGCGACGATGTCCCGCTCACGGTGACCATTGGCAATGGGATGGAACCGACCCTGCCCGCCAGCCGCTGGCTGACCGGGTTCGCCACCACCAACTTCTATTTCCACCTGTCGACCGCCTATGGAATCCTGCGGTCCCACGGCGTCCAGATCGGCAAGATCGACCTGTTCCCCGGCGGCCTCTGACGAGTTGAGCGCGGGATCGCCGGGCATGGACGCTCCACGCAGCTCGGCCACCAAGGCTAACGCCATGGCCCCCGGCCTCTATCTGGTGGCGACGCCGATCGGCAATCTGCGGGACATCACTTTGCGAGCGCTGGACATCCTTGAGGGCGCCGACGTGATCCTGTGCGAGGACACGCGTGTGGGAGGCAAGCTTCTGGCCGCCCATGGTCTCAAGGGGCGTCTGGAGCGCTATGATGAACACGCCGCCGAGCGGGTGCGGCCCAAGGCCCTGGCGCTTCTGGCGGCGGGCGGCAAGCTGGCGCTGATTTCGGACGCCGGCACGCCGCTGGTGTCGGACCCCGGCTACCGGCTGGTGCTCGAAGCCATCGCCCAGGGCACGGCGGTGTTCCCCGCCCCGGGACCCTCGGCGGCCCTGGCGGCCCTAACCGTTTCGGGCCTGCCGACCGACCGGTTCCTGTTCGCCGGCTTCCCCCCCTCCAAGCCGGCCGGCCGGCGAGACCTGTTCATCGAACTGGCCCCGATCCGGGCCACCCTGATTTTCTACGAAGGCGGCCCGCGCCTGCGCGCCAGCCTGACCGACATGGCAACGGTGTTTGGGAACCGGCGGGCGGCGGTGGCCCGGGAATTGACCAAGCTGCATGAGACCGTGGTGCGTGGCCCTCTGGAAGACCTGGCCGCTGATCCGCGCCTCGACGCGCCCCGGGGCGAGATCGTGGTGCTGGTCGGGCCGGGCGCCGATCCCGTCGCCAGCGCCGACGAGGCCGACGCCGCCCTGGCCGAAGCCGTCGCCAGGGTAGGGCCGGCGCGCGGGGCGTCCGAGGTGGCCAAGGCCCTGGGACTGTCCCGGCGGGAACTCTACGCGCGCGCCCTGGCCTTGCGGGGCCAATAGGCCGTGCCATATGCGAGAATGACGGCGGATGAGACTCGCCATTGCCGCTTCGGGGGAAATCCATGTCGCTGAATGTCGCCGTCCAGATGGACCCCGTCGAGACGATCAACATCGACACCGACTCCACCTTTCTAATGATGATGGAGGCCCAGGCGCGCGGCCATTCCCTGTGGGTCTATGAGCCCGATCGCCTGTCGATGGAGGATGGCCAGGTTACGGCCCGAGGCCGCGCCCTGACTTTGCGCAATGTGAAGGGCGACCACGCCACGCTGGGTCCGCGCGAAGTGCGACACTTGCGGGAAATGGACGTGGTGCTGATGCGTCAGGACCCGCCGTTCGACATGGCCTACATCACCGCCACGCATTTCCTGGAGACCATCCATCCCGCCACCCTGGTGGTCAACAACCCCGCCGAAGTGCGCAACGCTCCGGAAAAGCTGTTCGTCACCGGCTTTCCAGGCCTTCAGCCGCCGACCCTGATCACCAGCGATCCGGAGGCCATCGACGATTTCCAGGCGCGCCACGGCGACATGGTGCTGAAGCCGCTTTATGGCGGCGGCGGCTCGGGAGTGGTGCGGCTGAAGGCGGACGATCCCAACCTCGACGCGCTGCTCGAACTGCACGCCATGATCAGCCGCGAACAGGTGATCGCCCAGAAATTCGTGCCGGCCGTATCGAGGGGCGACAAGCGTATCCTGCTGGTGGACGGCGAGCCGGTGGGGGCGATCAACCGTATCCCGGCCGATGGCCAGGTGCGCTCGAACCTGGCCAAGGGAGGGCGGGCCGAGGCGGTGGCGCTGACCACGCGGGATGAGGAAATTTGCCGCGCCATCGGTCCGGAGTTGAGGCGCCGGGGGCTGCTGTTCGTCGGAATAGATGTGATCGGCGACTACCTGACCGAGATCAATGTCACCTCGCCGACCGGCGCCCAGCAGCTGAAACGGTTTGGCGGCGCCGACGCCGCCACGGTGCTCTGGGACCGCATCGAGGCACTCCGCGCCGCGTGAGCGCCTCGCATTGACATTCTGCAAAGAAAGTCATTGAACCGTCGCAAATTCCCCTATAGTTCGTTTTTTGTTCCCCATCCGACCCAAGCACTTTGGGCGGCCTGTGGATAACCTAAACGCGATATGGGGCGAAACATGGCGGCGCGGGTCGTTTCAGTGGCGTTCGAGGGGGTCGAGGCCAGGCGCGTCGATGTCGAGGTCCAGAAGGTCGGCGGCGGCCCCTCGGCCTTCGTCGTGGTCGGCCTGGCGGACAAGGCGGTCGGCGAATCGCGTGAGCGCGTCCGGGCGGCGTTCGCCGGTCTGGGTCTCGCCCTGCCGTCCGGCCGGGTGGTGGCCAATCTGGCCCCGGCTGACGTTCCCAAGGAAGGCAATCACTTCGATCTGCCCATAGCCCTGGCGCTGATGGGGGCGATGGGGATCATCCCGCAGGATGCTCTCGACGGCTGGGCGGCGATCGGAGAGCTCAATCTGAACGGCGAGATCGCGCCCGTGGCCGGCGCCTTGCCCGCCGCGATGGCGGCCGGGGCGATGGGGCTAGGCCTGATCTGTCCAGAGGCCTGCGGTCCCGAGGCGGCCTGGGCCGGAGACACGGCCATACTGGCGCCGCGCTCGTTGATCGCCCTGGTCAACCACTTCCGGGGCACGCAGATCCTGAGCGCGCCCAAGCCCGGGGCCATGGTCGATCCGGTCCGGGGACCGGACCTGCGGGACGTGAAAGGCCAGGAAAACGCCAAGCGGGCGCTGGAGATCGCGGCGGCCGGCGGCCACAACCTTTTGTATATGGGTCCACCCGGCTCGGGAAAATCCATGCTGGCCCAGAGGCTGCCGGGGCTGCTGCCGCCACTGACCGCGGCCGAGTTGCTAGAAACCTCGCTGGTGCATTCGATCGCCGGTCTTATCGCCAAAGGCGCCCTTACCCGGGTCCGGCCATTTCGCAATCCGCATCATTCGGCCAGCATGGCGGCCCTGACAGGTGGCGGCCTGCGGGTGAAGCCAGGCGAGGTGTCGCTAGCGCACAACGGGGTCCTGTTCCTCGACGAATTGCCGGAATTCAGCGCCCAGGCTTTGGACTCGTTGCGCCAACCTCTCGAGACAGGAGAAGTGACGATCGCCCGCGCGAACGCCCATGTCCGCTTTCCCGCCCGGGTGCAACTGGTGGCGGCGATGAACCCCTGCCGCTGCGGCGTCGGTGGCCTGGGTCGGGGCGCCTGCGGCAAGGCCCCGCGCTGCCAGCAGACCTATCAAGGCAGGGTGTCCGGCCCGCTGCTCGACAGGATCGACCTGACGGTCGAGGTCCCGCCGGTCACCGCCGCTGATCTCGCCCTGCCCCCGCCGGCCGAAGGAACGGCCGAAGTCGCCGCGAGAGTAGCCGGCGCCCGGGACATTCAGACGCACCGGGCCGGGGTGGCGGGCGACGGGGCCAGCCCTCTGAACGCCCGGGCGGAGGGCGCCTGGCTCGACCAGATCGCCTCCCTCGACGCGCCAGCCAAAGCCCTGATGGCCAAGGCCGCCGAAGCCAGAACCCTAACCGCCCGAGGCTGGACCCGCACCCTACGCCTGGCCCGCACCATCGCCGACCTGGAAGGCGGCGGGCCGGTCCGGCGGGTGCATGTGGCCGAAGCGCTGATCTATCGGCGCGTGGGCATTGGCGCCGAGGGCATCGCGGAGCCGGCGTTGGTCTGGAATGCTTAACGGGAGCGCCGCAGTTTTCGTCAGGCGCGGCGGCGGAGAAACTTCAATCCC
This sequence comes from Caulobacteraceae bacterium, assembly GCA_043784385.1. Taxonomy (GTDB): domain Bacteria; phylum Pseudomonadota; class Alphaproteobacteria; order Caulobacterales; family Caulobacteraceae; genus Acaudatibacter. The sequence continues at coordinate 19,854 of JAYVYH010000287.1, forward strand.
GACCAATTCTCGTCCACCGCGCAGACCTTCACATCGACCCATCCGGTGGGCGGCATGATCTTGCGCACCCCATCCTCGGTCAGAGACACAAACAGGGGCGAGGTCTTTTTTGGCCAGGAAACCCAAACCGCGCCGCC
>JAYVYH010000288.1:0-7284 GCA_043784385.1 Caulobacteraceae bacterium
ATTAGTGTCACCAGCTTGCTTGCAACCACGCTTAGGGCGGGGGCGGGCTTAACAAGCAAAACAGCGGCATTGAGTGGGTCGGCTTGAACTACGGCCCACAATCGTTCCCCAAGTTCATTCGAAAAATCTAACTCGCCCGTGGCGAGCCAAAACCCTAGGCCCTACCGAGGATCGTCATAGAGTTCCAAGCCTTGAATGAGCGTATCGGATGCCCACTGCCTCCAGTAACCGTCTTGTTCGCGGCCGGTCAGGACGCGGGTTGCAAGGTAAAGGTCGCGCCGTTCTGGCCGGCTCCAGTGGTAACTTTCTATGCCACAAGATGGCTGAGGCGCACGCCTGGCGCAATGTCCGCTTTCCACCCAATTCCGGACGTTCGCGGCTTCTAAAGGAGATGGCACAAGCTGTCCTTCGGCTTGGCTCGATACGCGACCGATCGCCCGGCAAGGTAGTTTGGCGCTCGAGGCCTCGGTTTCCAAGCATCCAATTGGCCAGGAAGGTATCGAGGACGAGGTCGCCGCGACGGGTGACGTCCTTGCTCGCATCGGCGACCATCGCGGTCGGCTAGACCGTCGGGAGGAGGGCAAGGTCCTCACGCCGGCTGCCGCGCAGCGAATTGACCGAGGCATAGTTCCGGACGTTGGTCCGGTTGCGGCCGTGCTTGCCGGGCTCGACCGCGTTGAAGTGCGACCCTTCGGCGACCCGGAACACGAAGACGAACTCGTGCTTCGAATGATAGAGCGAACCCATGCTGGCGTTCGACTTGTTTCACACGCAGACGTTGAGCAGCGTGTCGTAGATCTCGCCGCCCGCAGTCTCAAGCGCGCCCATGTGGCGCCAGTCCATGCATACGAAGTGAACCGCCCCGTCGCGCGAGACCGCCGCACAGGCGCCAAGGCTGTCCTTGAAGAAATCGACGAACGCGACATCGGTCATCGCGCCCGAGGCCATCGCGAACTCGCGGTGGCGGCTTTTGGCGTTAGCGTAGCCGTTGATCGTGACGTTGCACGGCGGGTGGAGAAATACGGCGTCGATCGCGGCGCCATCGCCGACGACAGAGCGGAGGAGGGCCGGATCGCGGCCATCGCCACAGCCGACGTGATGCTCGCCGCAGATCCAGACGTTGCCGGGCCTCGTCCGCGGCGTTGTTGGCACGGCCGGGATCAGCGCGTCGTCAGGATCGGCCTGACCTTGTAGCACCACGTCGATCTCGCCGCTCGAAAACCCCGTCAGCGACAGGTTGAACTCGACATCAAGGACGGCGAACTCAGCAAGCTCGAGCCTGAGGATGTCGAGGTCCCACCCTGCGCGTTCAACACCACCACCAGCATGGGGCGGCTGACTCTGAACGTCCTGCTAAGCTTTGCCCAGTTCGAGCGCGAGGTTACCGGCGAGCGCATCCGCGACAAGATCGCCGCGTCGAAGAAGAAAGGCATGTGGATGGGTGGAACGCTCCCGCTCGGTTACGATCGGCCGACCGACGCCGCGACCCGTGCCCTCGTCGTTAACGACGCCGAGGCAGCCACCGTCCGGGTGATGTTTACCACCTATCTTGAGCTCGGCTCGGTTTACGTCCTGCAGCGCCGGCTTGTCGAAGGGAAGATCCGCTCAAAAGCCTATGTCACGAAGACGGGTAAGGCATGCGGTGACTTGCCGTTCAGCCGCGGTACGTTGATTTATCTGCTGCGCAACCGGGTTTGCCGTGGCGTGATGGTGCACAAGACGTCGGTGATGCTAGGCATCCATCCTGCTGTCGTCGAGGCCGACCTGTTCGATGGGGTTCAGGCCAGCCTCGATGCGAATGCCCGGCGGCATCAGGCACGATCGAACCGGGTGGTCAGCGCGGCGCTCACCGGCTGTAGTCTCGACGCCGATGGCGTGGCGATAAGCCCGACGTTCAGCCATGGCGCGCGCGGACAGGTCTATCGCTACTATGTATCTGCGTCGCTCCAGCAGGGTAAGCGAAGCATGTCCGAACAAACGCCGGGTGCGATCCGCCGCGTGCCCGCGGTCGCGCTCGAGCAGGGGCTGACCGATGCCGTCGAGCGGCGGCTGCCGGGTCGGACCGGTGTTCTTGCCCTCGTCGCCCGGATCGAGATCTATCGTGACACCGTTCAGATGCCGCTGCCGGTGCCTGTGGCGGCCGGGGCAAGGGGATTGAAGTGAGATTAGCGGGGAACTCCGGCAGGTTGTGGCAAACTACCCTGTTCTAAGAACAATATGCGGGGTGGCTGGCGGTGCTGTCAGTCCAACGGCAACTTGTCTCCGATCGGGCGCAGTATGCTAAAACCCAGCGTGGCCTCAGTCCATGACTGTGCGTCATTCGGCTAGCGCGGCGGCGCACCTCTGTTTGTAGACTTCGCGGCTGACGAGATGGCGCTCATGTTGATAGTGATTGTTGACTGTTGTGAACCCAGGCGAATTTCTGGAGTGTTTTCATTCTCCGAAATCGCAACATGGCTCGTTCTGGTCGTCGGAAGGGGAGGTGGGAATGCTCCACTCGGTTGCGCGACCACCGCATAGTCTCATAACAGATGTCGATGCCCCGCTCCAACAACACGACCTCGACGTTGGGGAGTGGTGTTCTTCGGCTGGGTGATGGTCGGGGTTAACCCGCCACACAGTAGCGCGGCGTGAATATTTGGGCTGAAAGAGCCTTCTCAATCTATCTCCACCCGCCCCCTGACGAACTGGGTCAGAAGCAGACCGATAAATGTCAGGAGCGCGGCCCAGGCGCACGCATAGGCGACATCGAAGTAGGTGGCGACGAACTCGCCGAAGAAGCCGCCGCGGATCATCTCCACCGGATGGATGAACGGCAACATCAGCACCCAGTGGCGAAACTGCCCCGGCAGCCAAGCCGCCATATAGAAGGTGCCCGATAGAGGCACCAGCACATAGGTGATCACCGCCACGATGCGTTCCATGAAGTCGAACACCTCGGCCAGGGAGCCGAAGATCATTGCTAGCCCGAGTGACATCCACGCCAGCACGGCCCAGCCCAGATAGACCAATGGCAGGTTGAGCGGGAATTCCATCAGGCCGAACAGGGCCAGGCCGGAGACGATGACCAGGAAAGCCAGGGTCACGCCGAAGAATTCCAGGGCCAGGCGCGCCATGAACAGGTGCAGGACCGTGATCTGGCGGTGGTAGAGCAGCCCCTGATTGGCCTTCACGCAGTTCATGCCGTGGGTGATCATGTGCCGCACCAGGATGATCGGCATGTAGCCGGTGATGACGAAGGGGATGATGCGGATGCCGTGTTCGTAGGGCGGCTTGATCACCGTCCACAGCACAGCCACCGAGCCGGCGAACAGCAGGGGCTCGAAGATCACCCAGAGAAAGCCGATGTTGTCGCGCCCATAGCGGGTGCTCAACTCGCGCATCACCAGGGCCCAGATGATTCGCCGATGAGTGGCGAGGTTCGCCCGGGGGCGGCCGAGGCTATCGCTCACGCAACGACCGCCACAGGGCTCGCGTCAAGGGTTCCATCAGGAACCGCGGCGCCGATACGATTCCTCTCAATTGGCCTGGATTGGCGACCATGGCTCGACATGTCCTCGGTGGGCGGTGCGGCGGGGAGAGGCTCGCAGAGGGGCGCGGGGGCTTCAAGGCTTGCCATCAATAGCCCTGCTTAGGCGCGCATCAGCACGATATTTCCATAGTCCAGCGCGAGTAGACGCTCGGGTGACAGCGCGGCCCAGCCAATCGGCCGGCCGTCCAGCGGCGCCTCAAAGATGCCCAGGCCGAGCTCGGCGATCAGCGCAAGAAGATCTTCGCCCCCATAGCCCGCCGCCGCCATCTGGCCGCGAGACCACTCGAGCACCACCTTGATCTCCGGCGACTCCGCCAGTAGGCGCCGGGCGCCCAGCAGAACGCCCATCTCGTGCCCCTCGACATCGATCTTCATCAGATCCACCGCGAGGCCGGCCGGCACGATCGCGTCGAGGGGTTGCAGGTCCACTTCCACCGGCGAGACATCGCCCAGGGTCGGACCGGCCGAAAGGGACGCATTGGCCGCCCCATCGGCGGGAACCGATAACATCGCCCGACCCGCCGCCGGCCCCGCCGCCGCCGAGACGATCGCGATGGGGCACATCGACCAATTGATCGCGACATTGGCGCGCAACAGGTCCACGAGCGCTGGATTGGGCTCGATGGCGAACACTCTCCCTGCGCCGGTGGGTCCGATGCGGCTTCCCGCCAGGCACGTGAAATAACCAAAATTGGCGCCCACATCGACGAACACCGAGTTGGCGGTGAGCAGGGCGTGGAACAGCGCCGTCAGCTCCGGCTCCCACTGGCGATAGACGATGAGCTGCGGCGCCATCACCAGATCCCTTGGGTCGATCAGGTACTTGATGTGGTGTGTCGACTGCACCAGCATTCGCCCCCCGGGCATGGGCACGCCGAATGGTCCAGTTAGCCGGTGCATCTCCTCGACAAGCCGGGTGAGGTTGGAGACTTGCGCCGACATGGCCTCCAACCGGGCGTCGATTCGTATTTCCAACGAGTCGGCGATCGTGGCCAAGTCGCCTTCTACCTGATCCTGAGCATCGTCACCGGCCACGCGTTCTCTCCGGAGGCGCAAAGGCCCTGGCGATATGGGGACCAATCTCATACGACAGCGAGGCTCGGCAGCAAACGCCCCACGACGCCCGAGCGGTGCGGGATGATCCGATGAAAGTCTGCATCGACGGATTCAACATCGCCCTGCGTCGCGGGTCTGGCATCGCCACCTATGCGCGCAATCTGAATCTGGCCCTGCGCGCCCTTGGTTTCGAAACCCAGATTCTCCACGGCCCCGCCCAGGCTCCGGGGCGCGACAACCTTCTCAACGAGATATCTTTGTTCGACGCCAATCCCCGGCCGCTGCCGGACGCGGGCAGGCTCATCGGCGGGCTCGCGGCTCTCGCCATGCCGTGGACCACCCAGGCCCGGGCCGTCGAAGCGACCGGCGAGGTGATCGCTCGACAGGTGGAACCAAACGCCCCTCCCTGCGACGCCCTGTGGCTGAGGCAGGATCTGTTTCACCGCGCCAACCTCGCCCACGCCGCGGTGGGTCAGTTCAGCACCGTTCGCCTCGGTCGCACCCCCGCCGCCGACGTCATGCACTGGACATGCCCCCTGCCGCTGCGCGAACCGCGGATCGCCAATCTCTACACGATCCACGATCTGGTTCCCTTGCGGCTTCCGTTCGCCACCCTGGAGATCAAGCGCCGGTTCCTGCACCTCTGCCGCCAGATCTGCCGCCGGGCAGACCGGGTGGTAACGGTATCCGAACACTCCAAGCAGGACATCATGCGGGTGTTCGACCTGCCCGAAGACCGGATCGTGGTCACGCATCAGGCGGTGAACTTGCCGGCGGCCTTGACCTCGAAACCCGACACGGCGATCGAGGCCGAGATCGAGGGCGTGTTCGGTCTGCCTTGGCGCGGCTACTTCATCTTCTTCGGCGCCATCGAACCGAAGAAGAATCTGGCCCGGGTGGTGGAGGCTTATCTGGGCTCGGGCGTAACGACACCCCTGGTCATCGTCGGCGGCCGGGCCTGGCTCGATGAGGACGAGACCCGGCTGATCCGGCCGGACCTGGTCGAAGCGCGGGTTATGCGCGATGGGGTGTTGAGACAGGCCGACCGCATCCGGCGTTACGACTACCTCCCCTTCGCTCTGCTGGTCAGCCTGATCCGGGGGGCCAAGGCTACGCTCCTGCCCTCGCTCTATGAGGGCTTTGGCCTGCCGGTCCTTGAGTCGATGCTGCTGCGCACCCCAGTGCTCGCCTCGACGGCGGGCTCCCTGCCTGAGGTCGCTGGCGACGCGGCGATCCTGGTTGACCCCTATGACACCGGGGCGATCCGGGAGGCGATCCGCAACCTCGACGGCGACGAGGATCTGCGGACCGACTTGATCGCGCGCGGGGTGAAACGGGCCGAACGGTTCAGTCCCTCGGCCTATCAGGCCCGGCTGGCCGAACTCTACGCGGCCGTCGGCTGAAGGCGGAGCAATGATCACTGTCCTGTTCGACGCCACGCGGCTGTTCCTTCGCGGCGGGTCCGCCGCTCCAACAGGCATTGACCGGGTAACTCTCGCCTATGGGCGCTGGCTAGTCGCCCGCTCCGATGTCCAGATCATCCCCATCTGGTCGCTGGGCGGGTGGCCCGCCACGCTCGCGCCCGGGCGCCTGGACCGCTTGCTACGCCCGGCGACCAGCGAAACCGTCGGCGATGACGATTGGCCGAGGCTCGCCAAGGCGCTCGCGGCGCCGGCGGCCGGCGGCGACACCCTCCGCGCGCGCGCGAGGAATCTGCCCGCCGCCACGGCGCTCGGGCGATATGTCGGCGCTGGAATGGACGCCCTGGGGCATTGGCGGCCGAGACCCGCGCCCGACGGCGCAGTCTATATGAATGTCAGCCACTTCGGCCTCGAGCAGCCGGGCTTACTGCGACGCATGGAAGCTCGGGGCGCGAAGAGCGTGGTGATGATCCACGACCTCATTCCGGTCACCCATCCGGAGTTCTGCGGCCCGGGCGCCGAGGGCTGGCACCGAACCCGACTGCGGGCGACCTTGGCGCATGCATCCCTTATAATCGCCAATTCCAACACCACGGCCCGCGACCTGGAGGACTTCGCGCGGGACGAGACTCTGCCTCTGCCCGCCGTCTGCGTGGCGCCCCTCGGCCTGGAGCCGGAGTTCCTGGCTCCCCGGGCGGACGGCCTCTCGGTGAAGCCCTATTTTGTTTGCGTCGGCACCATCGAACCCCGCAAGAACCTCGCTTTTCTCCTCACTCTCTGGCGGCGGCTGGCGGAGCGTCTGGGTGAGGCCTGCCCCAGGCTGGTCCTGGTGGGGCGACGCGGTTGGGAAAACGAATCGGTAATCGACCATCTCCAGCGATCCCCGCCCATTCGCCGTTGGGTGCATGAAGTCGACAATCTTGGCGATGCGAATCTGGCGCGCCTGATCGCAGGCGCCACGGCGCTGCTGGCGCCGTCGTTCACGGAGGGGTTCGACCTGCCGGCGGCGGAAGCTCGGGCCTTGGGAACGCCCGTGATCGCCTCCGACATCGCGGTTCACCGCGAACTGGCCCTGGGCGCCACGCTGATCGACCCCCTCGACGGATCAGGCTGGCTGGCGGCGCTCGAAGCGGCGTTGACCTCTCCCGCCATGCGGACTCCCGCCCTGCGTTACACCTGGGAACGGCACTTCGCGGTCGTAGCCCAGGCGATGGGCCTTCCGCCTGGCTGACCCCGCGCCTGCGGGGGACGGTCCCGGAGGGTCAGGCGGAGAGC
>JAYVYH010000289.1:0-30802 GCA_043784385.1 Caulobacteraceae bacterium
CCATATTCGGTCAGAACAGTCTCAACAATGTCCGAAGGCTTGGCCACCGCCGCGACGCCCGAACTCAACCGTCCAGAACCCGGACCGTGAGGGCGCCGATCGCGTGATGGCCGCCCTCATCCATGACCACCCCGGCATAGTTTCCAGTGGGCTGGTCGTCGGGCACCGAAATCCGCAACTCCAAACCGCCGCCATCGCGCATCGTGAACCTCACTTGCTGGATGGCTGGCGCGTTGTCGAGCGCGTGGAGTCCGCCGATGCGGGGAACTCCGATGGTCGCGCCGGATCCCAGCAAAGACAGAGTAACCTCGATCGGCTTACGGCTACTCAGCCGTTGCGTGACGGCTGGTATCGTAAAACCTGGCCCCTGGGGAGTAGGCTCCGTTCGGGGGCGGTCATACGATGTCAACCTGTCCATCAAGGCCCGCACATCGGGCTCGCGGAGCACGGCGGAAAACAAGTCCACCCATGTTGAGCCGATCTCCTTGGTCATGTGCATGAGACGGCCCGCCACGGCTTTTACGTCCGGGGAGGTTTCGGTGGTCAAACGTCCCGCCGTCCGGAGGCGCGCCGCCGCGAGCCGACCCTCGCGAACATTATCTTCCACAATCTTGTAAGCAGCTTCGACCGCGGAATTCACCGTGTCATTGACCGCTTTGGGCCGGGCTGTGGCCGCGCCGTTGCCGGCGGGTTTGGCTGCCTCTTTCATCGCGCTGGAATCAGGATGGAAGGCGCGTTCCGGTTTCTCCCGCGCGGGCGGCGCGCGACGCAGGCGCTCGTTCAATGCCACCTCAGCCCCCCTGTTCGGCCGCATCCGGTCCTGTTGGATTTACGGATGGTCATAACCGACAATATCTTCAAGTCGCGGAAGACCTGACAGAGCGTGAGCCGCCAACCTGCCGGAAATCACGGCAGCCTCGACACATCCCTCGTTCAGCCCGCAATCGGTCCAATCCCCGGCAATGGTCAGATTATCATAGCTCATATCCAAAGGCGAAATCCGGTATTTCGCGCTGCCGGGAACCGCCAGAACATAGCGATCGGACGGGTTGATATTGGCTGTCCAGTATTGCGTCGAAAACCGCGATTCTCCACCAAGGAACTTGGTTGACACCGTCGCGTCCCCCAAAGCCAGGAGATCCCACCGAAAATCGCCTCTGGCGTCATAGGCGCCAGGCCAGATTTGACGACCTGTCTCGCGCAGATAGGACAAAGCGTTGAGCCGGACCTGTTCATGGCTGGACGCTTGATGGCCAGGGTCGTGGTCGCCGCTAGGCGGGAGCGGTTCGGCCAGGGCCGCGCAAAAATACAACACGGTTCTGGGTGGCTGGCTCCAGTTTTCCTCCGGTATGGTGTGGGCCAGATCGCACCAGGCGTTGAAGGGCTTTGTGTTGGCGGAACCAAGAAAGTTGGGCGCTGTCCAACCCAGTTCCCTGAGATCCTGTTTCAGCCAGATCTGGAACGCCTGGGTCGCCGTGGTCTTGACGTTTTCGACCATCGCGCTCCAACGGGGATCTCTCGCGAGGATCTCGCCGCATACATAGGGCAATGTGGCGATGCTGACCCCCAGCACCACGAAGTCGAAGTCCTTTACGACCTCGAGCCTCTTTTCCTCGACGCGCCGCGTGTCCCAGTGGGATTCGAAGTCCCACCCCTCGGAGGCGAAGCGTTCGCCCTCCTCAAGCTGACCTAGGTCTGGCGCCGCGGGCCAGCAGGGGCGGCCCTTGACCTCTATGAGCGGGGCGTATTCCCTCCCGCCTTTGATCCTGGCCTGAACATCGAAATCAAGGCCGGTCACGAAAGGGCGTTCGCCGGGGTGGAGTTCCGCCTCTGGCGCAATGCGCACGTTCTTCAGCCGATGAAAGAACTCGAATTTCACACCACGTCGCCGGAGGACTTCATAGTATGGGGCAAAAATCACGTCACCCATCCCTGCGCGCAATCGCCAGTAGAGCGCGCCGCGATAATTGAAGAACATCATCAGGGTCCCGCGCAGCGCGGAACTGGCCGCGAGGCGAGGTCGCGCTCCGTCCTCATATGACATCACCAGATCGTACAGACCGCAGATGAAAGCGGACTGGACCGATTTCTCCGAGGCTCCATTTAGCAGCAGCCATTCGCGCCAGTCGTAGTCGTCGATCGCATCGAAACCCCGCGGATCGGTCAGCAAGCCCGCCCGCAGGCTTCCCACCACCGTGGCGACCACGATGTCCATGAGTTCCCAGACATGCTGAAAATAGGGTTCGGCCATCAGGCTACGCTCAATCCACGTTCGGACATGATGCGCGATCCATTCCGCCAGATCGGTGAGGGGATTGGTCAGAGCAGCGGGCAGCATTTTCAAGCCCACCTGGAACACCGCTAGGGCTTCGACCAACACAGCCGCCGACACGGCGAAGCTGCCGCCAACCAAGTCGGTAATGATCCGCAGCAGCCGCCGAGGATCTCCTCCGATCGACCTCGCGCTGAAACCTGCGGCTCCCGCGTCAGCCATCCCACCCGACTTGCCGGCATCCTGACGGCGGGAGTCCGTACTCTTGATCAGTGTTTCGAGAAGATCGAGCGCACGCGCGATGTATCTCGGCAAAGAGAGCAACTCGGCGGTCGATATGGGATCACCCGGAAGACCGGGGCGTGGGGGGAAGGTTGCCGACCAGTTGTGCAGGCCGGGTTTGGATGACCGAGACGAAAGTCCGACGTCATTTTCCACAATAAACGCCGACCTCCAGTCGGAAACATTGAAACTTCCTGGGTCGAGCGAAAGTTCTTCGTAACATTCCCGCAGAAGCCGGAACGCGTTCTCGTAGAACCCGAGCCAGATATGAAGACCATGTTCCTGTATGCGCCCGGACGGACCCCGGCCAGAAGCACCCTTGCCGCCCAGTCGCCACCCGGGTTGATAGATGGTGATATCAAAGCGGCCCTTAAGCTCCGAGCGCGATAGTTCGAACGCGGTGGTGATCGCCGCGCAGCCGCCCCCGATGATAGCCACTTTGGCGACCCGTTCCGAATGCATTCCATGGTCCTCTTCTCCCGCTGGCGTCTGGTAGGCTGCCACGCTAGTTTTCGACGCCCCCGAGGCTGGCGAGCTGGACGCGCGCTTGGCGGGCGAACTCCAGGGCGCCCTGTTCCTTGGCCGTGGAGACCGCCAACTGGAGCGAGTCGGTCACCGCCGACGGGCCGGTGTTGGACATGCTGGCAAGCACTCCTGCCCGCCGAAAATAGAGTCTGGAGAGCATGTAGCGATCATCAAACCGCAGGGCGTGGTCGATCGCGGTGTCAAGTGTAGAGAGCGCCGCCGTAGAGTCGCCAGAAGAAAACTGCATTTCGCCGAGCAACCACAAAAAATAGCTTCTCATACTTAGGGCGCCGAGCTTGCGCATGGACTCCGTCCCCTCAGATAGTGTCTTTACCAAATTTGGCGTATACGAAGTTCGCCCTATACAATAAGACATCTGATTTTTTGCAATAATTGCATAGGTATCTGACCGGTTGGACTCGCAGATGGCAAGCGCCTCCTTCGATAATGCGAGACTTCGGTCGTATTTTCCGACGATATTGTCATGCGTCGCGGCCCAAGAAAGCGCATAGGCAAGATCAAATGAACGGCCGAGCGCGCGGGCGTGGATTAGAGCGTCATCGACCGCGGCATCAGCGGCCGCACTGTCGCCCTGAGCGTATAGCACCAGCGGATAAACGCCAAGCGCCACAACCATTGGGTCCTGGGGCGTTGGGAAAGTCAGTTCCGCACCGTCCACTTGTCTGTAGAGACTGATTACGCGCTCAATATGCAGCCGCGCGGCGGGGAGATCGCCCTTCATCGTGAAGATATAGCCAAGCGCGGCGTCCGCCTCGATCCTGTGCTCGCTCGCGCCGGTCTGATCGGCGATATCGGAGCAAAGCCATGCGCTCTCCTCGGCAGCCACGAGATCGCTGATCGTAATCGAGAAATTGCACAGATTGCGGAGCACCCAGTAAAGATCCGCAACATTGCCAAGCCGGTCACATATTGCCCGAGCTTCCGAAAGTACCGTCTCTACTTCGGGTATAGAATAACCGCGAGACGCGCCAAGACTGACGGCGAGACCCAACAGCAACTGCAGTTCGAGGCCCGTGCGGCCGGCGTCTGCCGGGAGACGGCGGATCAGGTCCAGCGCCGTCTGCAGCCGCGACACCACTTCCGCGTGCGCTGCCCGGGACGCGGCCTGCCGCCCGGCTTCGGCCCAGAGCGGAATCGCGTCGGCAAAGGCGCCGCTCTCGGTTAAATGGTAGGCCAGCAACGCTGGGTCAGCCCGTGGTGTTTCCGGAAACAAAGCCGTGAGCGCGACCGCGATTTTGCCGTGCAGCGCTTCGCGTTCCTTCTTCAGGAGAGCTCCATAGGCCGCATCGCGGATCAGGGCGTGTTTGAAGAGATACTGGCTGTTCGGCGGCACACCGCTCCGCTCAACAAGCCCGGACTTGGTGAGCTCGCGGAGGGTTTGCCTGAGTTCCGCCGCCGGCGACGGGGCGATGGCCGCCAGCAGTTCATATCCGAACCGTCGTCCTATGGCCGCGGCCAGGCAAGCGACGTGTTTGGCCTGTCCTAGCCTGTCGAGTCTGGCGGCCAGCGAATCCTGCAGCGTGCTTGGGATCGAGATACGGGCCGCGCTTTCGGCCCCCCCGGCCGCGACCGTCGCCTCCAGAACTGATTTGGTTATTTCCTCGACGAAAAGAGGAATGCCGTCGGCGCGATTGATGATCTGGCGGACGATATCGGCCGGTAAAAGGGCTTTGGCGCCGAGAGACTCGCATAAGCGTTCGGAATCTTCGTAACCCAGCCGCCCAAGCTGAATGTCTCTGACATCGGCATGGTCGGACCAGCGCGCCTCGAACTCAGGACGGGCCGTGGCCAGGATCAGCCACGGGTGGTCGACTGCCCGGCGGATCGCGAGATCCAAAAGCTCCAGGGTTGTCGGGTCTGCCCAGTGCAGGTCTTCGAATATGAACAGCGCCGGCTGGTCGGCGGCCCAGCGCTCCATGACCGATAGCATCGTGTCGAGCGTCACCGCTTTGCGTCGTTCGGGAGTGAGGCCTTCGATGGGGTCGGGGTATTCCGGAGGGATGGCCAGCAGATCGGCGAGCACCGCGTGACCCTGCGGCCCCGAAACGTCATGGCGCTGCAGAAAACCGAACAGCTTGTCCCTGCGAAGGTCCGGACTATCGCCGCGTTCGAAACCCGAGGCGCGAGCCAGCTGTTCGGATATAGGGTGCAGAGAGGTCTGACTGTGGTTGGGACCACAGTACCACGTGGTCTGCACACTCGGTGTTTCCCTGGCGCGGGTACGAAATGCATCCATCAGACTGGTCTTGCCGATACCCGCCTCGCCTTGCAGCAGGACGATCTGACCCTCCCCGTGGCAAGCGAGCGACCAACTCTCGAGCATCTGAGAGAGTTCGGACTCGCGCCCGAATAGTGGCGTTGCGGGGTTGTGTGTCCGCGCCTGCGAGCGGCTGGCGACCTGTGTCGATTCGGTGGCCTCGAACGCCATGACGCCGTGCTCGTAGCCTGGCAATGACACCGAGCCCAGGTCACGATAGGTGAACATGCCGGAGGTTATGCGGCGCGTGGCCTCGGAAACCACGACCGCGTTCGGCGCCGCCGCGGTTTCCAATTGTGTCGCCAGGTTCGGCGTCTCGCCCACCACGCCGGTTTCTCGAACCGAGTTGCGACCGATCAGTTCGCTGATCACCACAAGGCCGGTGGCGACGCCGACCCGGATGCGCAGCGCCACTCTCTCTGGCAGGTGCAGAGCGCCGATGTGCTCACACAGGGCCAACCCCGCCCGCACGGCATTGGCGGCCTCTTCCTCGTCGCCACGTGGATAGCCGAAGTAAGCCAGCAGACCGTGGCCCATATATTTCGCGATCGAGCCACCATGTTGGGCGATGATGTCGTCGCAAGCGGCCTGATAGACATCGAGGACTTGCATCATGTCCTCGGGATCGAGTCTCGCGGCCAGCGAACCCGCGTCTATCAGGTCACAATATAACGCCGTGACCTGGCGGCGTTCGCCGCGGCGCTGTTCGCCCGGCGCGCTGGCGAGGCGACCGGTGGATGATCTCCCGGGGGCGGTCGACGCCGAGTGGGTCGGGCTTCCTGTCACCGCCGCGATGCTGGCCAGCACGGCGCGCCACTGTGGTACCTGGAAATCTCCAGACCAGGACGAGATATCTATGCAGTGAATTTCATCATAGGGCAGGGGCAGTGCGCATGAATCGAGCCTCAGCTGCACCAGTTTGCCCGCGAGCCGGGCCCGGTTCGCCTCGGCCCGAACCCACTCTGACCGAGTCGCGTCTTTTGACCATGCGACAACGACGGCATCCGCCGAATTCAACTTTTCTTCGATCGAGTCGGCGAACGAGCGATGTGATAGAAGCTGGTCGTCGATCCATACCTCATGACCTTCAGCCTCCAGGGTCTCCGCGATCAGGCGCGCCCGTGCCGCCGTCGACCGCGCGTAGGATATGAACAGTTTCGCCATAAATTCCCATAAAATCCAAATTTTCCCGAGCAGTTGCCCAGCCTATTGGAGGCAACGCAAGAGCGACGGTTCGCGTCGATCGGCCGGCTCCTCTTGCCCTCCCCAAATGCGTTGATACCTGCTATCTACGACCGAGTTTTTATTGGTGGTGGGGGATCGCGTCACCAATTGTGCTGGCCCAAAAAGCCACAACGCGAGTGCGGAGCCGCCGACGTGAGAGTTATTTTGGCCCAGCCGCGGGGCTTCTGCGCCGGCGTTGTACGCGCGATCGAGATCGTCGAGCGGGCGTTGGATAAATATCAGGCGCCCGTCTACGTCCGCCACGAAATCGTCCACAACCGGCATGTGGTGGACAGCCTAAAGGCTAAGGGCGCGATCTTCATCGAGGAGATCGATCAGGCTCCGGACGGCGCCCACCTGGTGTTCAGCGCCCACGGCGTCGCCAAGTCGGTGTTCAACGCCGCCGCCGCGCGCGGTCTGCCGGTGCTCGACGCCACCTGTCCGCTGGTGTCCAAAGTCCACACCCAGGCCAAGCGCTATGTGCGCCACGGGCGTTCGATGATCCTGATCGGCCACGCCGGTCATCCGGAGGTAGAGGGCACCATCGGTCAGATCGACGCGCCGGTGCATCTGATCTCCACCGTCGCCGATGTGGCGGCGCTCGATATTCCGGCGGACCGGCCGCTCGCCTATGTCACCCAGACCACGCTCAGCGTCGATGACACCAAGGCGGTGATCGTGGCGCTCAAGGCTCGATTCACCGATATCGTTGGCCCAGACACCACCGACATCTGCTACGCCACCCAGCATCGCCAGACCGCCGTACGAGACATGTGCAAGATGGCCGATGTGATACTGGTGGTGGGGGCCAAGAACAGCTCTAACTCCAATCGCCTCTGCGAAATCGGTCTTGAAGAGGGTATCCCCAGCTATTTGATCGCCGACGCTTCCGCTCTGGATCCGGATTGGCTGATCGGTAAGGAGGCCGTGGGACTCACTGCCGGAGCGTCGGCGCCGGAGGAACTAATTCTCGAGGTCATCGAGGCTCTGCGCAAGTTGGGTCCAGTGACGGTCGAGCCGATGGACGGGGTGAAGGAAGATATCGAGTTCCGTCTCCCGGCCGAACTGAGAACCTGATAAGTTTATCGACGTAGTTTGACTCAAGGAGCCCTGTGTGGCGATTCCCATGACGGCGGTGGCGCGGATCGGCGCCTATATCGCCAAAAACCATTTCAGCGGCGTGAAGCGCTATCCGCTGGTGCTGATGCTGGAACCGCTGTTCCGCTGCAACCTGGCCTGCGCCGGCTGCGGCAAGATCGACTATCCCGACGAAATCCTCAATCAACGTTTGAGCTATGACCAGTGCATGCAGGCGGTCGACGAGTGCGGCGCACCGGTGGTGTCGATCGCGGGCGGCGAACCGCTGCTGCACCGCGATATGCCCAAGATCGTCAAAGGCTATCTGGCAAAGAAAAAGTTCGTCATCCTGTGCACCAACGCCCTGCTGCTGACCAAGAAGATCGATCAGTACAAGTCCGACCCGATGTTCACCTGGTCCATCCACCTCGACGGCGACAAGGTGATGCATGACAAGTCGGTGTGCCTGGACGGCGTCTACGAGACGGCGGTCGAGGCCATCCGCCTCGCCAAGTCCAAGGGCTTCCAGGTTTCGATTAACTGCACGCTGTTCCAGGGAGCCGACCCAGAGCGGGTCGCCGATTTCCTCGACGAAATGAAGATCGTCGGCGTTAATGGCGTAACCATTTCTCCCGGCTACGCCTATGAGCGAGCGCCCGACCAGGATCACTTCCTGGGCCGAACCAAGACCAAGCAGCTGTTTCGCGATATCTTCGCCCGCGGCAACGGCGGCAAGGCCTGGAGCTTCACCCAATCGACCATGTTCCTGGATTTCCTGGCCGGCAACCAGGCCTATGCCTGCACGCCCTGGGGCAATCCGACCCGCACGGTGTTCGGCTGGCAGAAGCCCTGCTACCTCCTGGGCGAGGGCTACGCCAAGACATTCAGGGAACTGATGGACGACACCGCCTGGGACGACTACGGCGTCGGCAACTACGAGAAGTGCAAGGACTGCATGGTCCATTCGGGCTTTGAGGCCAGCGCTGTTACCGAAATAATGAAGAATCCGCTGAAGGCGCTGACGGTCAGCCTGCGGGGGGTGCGCACCACGGGACCGATGGCCGAGGACATTTCCCGCGCCAATGAACGCCCGGCGAAATACGTGTTCTCCAGCCACGTGGAGAAGATGCTGGCCGAGGTGAAGGCGTCGAACCCAAAGGCTCGCAAGGTCCAGCGCGAACCGGCGGAATAGGCACCTCGGGGGTTAGATCGCCCGAGCCGCGCGCTCCAGGGTCCTGAACGCGGCTTCCGCCTCCAAGGCGACCCTGATCAGGGCCGGCAGTTCCCAGGGGCGGCGCGCCAGGGCGCTTATGACCGCGCCCACGTCTGGTTCGCCGTCAGTCCTGAAACCGGCCTGGGCGGCTCGAGGAAGAGCGCGGTCGGCGGTATCCGAAACCGCCCGCACGACCGCGAAGGGAATTCCGATGTTCGACGCCGCGCGCGCGACGGCATGGGACTCCATATCGACCGCCACGGCGCCGGTGGCGCGCCACAACGCCGACTTGGCCTCCAGCGAGTCGATGATGACGTCTCCTCCGGCGATGTCACCCGGCCGCGCCGCGGGCAAGGCAGATCGTAGTTCCGCGGTCCAGACCGCGTCCGCCGCGAGGCACGTGTCGCCGATCGCGACACCGTCGGCGATAACCAGATCTCCCACCCGGAGCCCGGGGTCTAGCGCTCCGCAGATTCCAAAACTGAGGATGGCTGACGGCCTCGGCGTCAGCGCCGCCGCCAAGCCCCGGCTCCCGATCGCCACCCGCTGGTGATCGACGAGTATCCGCGCCTCCCGAGTCAGGCCAACGACAATGAGCGTGGATTGGATCAACAAGGCTGCGGCGTCCGGAGTCGACGCCCCGGCGCCAATGAGCGCATAGTCGGGCACGCGGCGGGGGTGCGCAATCGGAGGAATGCGGCGCCATGCCCAAACACGATTTCCGCAAATCCAGCCTGGGAGCCCATCAACTCGAACCCGAGACCCTGATGCTGGGCTTCGGCTTCGATCCAGCATTGTCCGAGGGCGCGGTCAAGACGCCGATCTTTCTGACATCTACCTTCGCCTACGCCGACTGCGCCGAAGGCAAACTGCTGTTCGACTATATGAGCGGACGCCAGATTTCTCCGGAAGGCGCAGACGCCGGCCTGATCTACACGCGCTTCAACAACCCCAACTTGCAGATCGTCGAGGAGCGGCTGGCGGTGCTCGAAGGGGCCGACGCCTGTTCGGTGTTCTCCAGCGGCATGGCGGCGATCTTTACCGCCCTGTTGGCCGTGACCGATCCAGGCCAGGTCGTGCTGCGCAGCCGGCCACTTTACGGCGGCACGGAAACCCTGTTCGACAACTTGCTGGCGAGGCTCGGCGTCCGTAACGCGGCCTTTTTTGACGGAGTCGACCCTGTCGCCGTGCGGGCGGCGGCTCGCCAGGCCATGGACATCGGATCGGTCACCGCGATTTACGTCGAGACCCCGGCCAACCCCACCAACGCCGTGGTTGACCTAGATCTGATGGCCCAAGTGGCGCGCGAGATCGAGGCCGAACAGGGTCAGCGTCCAAGCACCATTGTCGACAACACACTGCTGGGGCCGCTTTATCAGGCGCCCATCCGCCACGGCGCCGATCTTGTGGTCTACTCCCTGACCAAATATGTGGGCGGCCATAGCGATCTGATTGCCGGTTCCGTGGCCGGTTCGGCCGCTCTGATGAAAAAGGTCAGGTCCCTGCGCAACCTGATCGGCAATCAATTGGATGTGCACAGCGCCTGGATGCTGACCCGATCGCTGGAAACGTTGCGCCTGCGCATGGACAAGGCGTTCGACAACGCCCGCGAGGTGGCTGATTGGCTGCGCGCCCAGCCGTCGGTCGAGCGCCTAGCCTATCTGGGGGACGCCTCGCCTGGCACGCCGACGGCGGATGTGATCGACCGGCAGTGCGGGGCCATGGGCGCCACCTTCTCGTTCGTCGTGAAAGGTGGGCGGGAGGCGGCCTTCAAGGTCCTGGACGCTCTGGAGGTCTTCAAGCTCGCGGTGAGCCTAGGCGGCACCGAGTCTCTCGCCTGTCACCCCGGCAGCACTACACACTCGGGCGTCTCGGCCAACGAACAGGCGATACTCGGCATGGAAGAGGGCCTGATCCGGCTTTCCATAGGCATCGAAGCTCCCAAGGACCTGATCGCCGATCTGGCGCGGGGGCTGGCGACGTTGGAGGCGTGAGCCCTACATCCCGAATGCCACGCGTCCGCTGTTGCCTTGCTTGAGGTTGCGGTAACGGGCGAGGGCCCATAGCGGGAAAATCTTCGAGTAGCCGTGGTAACGCAGATAGAAGACCCGAGGAAATCCGCCGCCGGTGTAGGTATCCTCCGGCCACACGCCTTCGTCGGTTTGATTGGCGTTCAGCCAGGCTATGCCCCGCGCGACGGCCGGGTGGTCGGTGCGGCCGGCCGCCATCAATCCCAACAGGGCCCATGCGGTTTGTGACGATGCGCTGAGCGCCGGCTCATAGCCCTTGTAGTCGAGCCTGTAGGAATCGCAGCCCTCGCCCCAGCCGCCGTCGGGGTTCTGTATGGCGATCAGCCAGTCCGCTCCCCGCGCAACCACCGGGGTTTCGGGGGCCAAACCAGCGGCGTTTAGCGCGCAGAGCGCCGACCAGGTTCCATAGACATAGTTGACGCCCCAGCGGCCGAACCAGCTGCCATTGGTTTCCTGTTCCTTTTCGAGATAGGCGACCGCGGCCTTCAGCCTTGGGGAGTTCGAAGGCTCGCCCAATTGCGCCAGCATGCTCACGCACCGCGCCGCCACATCCACGGTTGGCGGGTCGAGCAAGGCGCCGTGGTCGGCGAAAGGGATATTGTTCAGATAGTGATAGCTGTTGTCGGCGTCGAACGCGCCCCAGCCGCCGTCTCTGCACTGAAGGCCCGCGATCCATTCCCGGCCCCGATCGATGGCGCCATCGTAGCTCAGGGCGCCAGGCGTGCCGGCCTCGCTGGCCAGATGGCGCGCCCGGTCCATGGCCATCACCACTACGGCGGTGTCGTCGGTGTCGGGATAGTGGTCGTTGCGGTACTGGAACGCCCAGCCACCCGGCCGCGTATCGGGCCGCCACTCGGCCCAGTCTCCCTTCACATCGAGCACCTGCAGCGGTTTCAGCCACTGAAGGCCCCGTATCGCCGCCGCCTTGCAATCCTCTCCCGCCGCTTCCAGCAGGGCGTGGGCGGTCAAGGCCGTGTCCCACACCGGCGACAGGCACGGCTGGCAATAGGCCTCCTCGTCCTTGACGATCAGCAGCTTTTCAATCGAGGCTCGGGCTGTGGCCCGATTGGGGTCGTCCTCGGGATAGCCGAGCGCGTCGTACATCATCACCGCATTGGCCATCGCCGGGAAGATCGCCCCCAGGCCGTCCTCGCCATTCAGGCGTTCGTCCACGAAGGTCTTGGCCTTGGTGATGGCGCCCCGGCGCGAAGGCCTGGGGAAAAGCCTATCGACGCGGTGCAGCACCGCGTCCAGGGCGAAGAATCCGGTCGCCCAGGGTTCCTTCTGGTGGCCCGCGCGGGCGATGCCGCGCATCTCGGTCGGCGGGTGGACGAACAGCTCGTCGATGGTGATCCCGCGCGGGTTACGCGCCCTGGGCTTCAGGGTCCGCAGCACCAGCAGCGGCACGATCACCGTTCGCGCCCAATAGGAAATCTTCGACAGGTGAATTGGAAACCACCGGGGCAGATGCATGATCTCCACCGGAATCTGCGGCACGACACGCCAGGAGATCACCCCGAACAGCGCCAGCAGAAAGCGGGTGAAGACATTGCAGGCCTCGGCGCCGCCATGGGCCAGCAGCGCCTCGCGGGCGCGAACCATATGCGGTGCGCCGGGTTCGTCGCCGATGGTCTTCAGGGCGAAATAGGTTTTGACCGTGGCGCTGACGTCGAAGGCCCCCGCGTGATAGAGCGGCCAACCGCCATGTTCGCCCTGGATACGGCGCAGATAGACCCCGATCTTGCGCTCGAGTTCGGACGCGTCCGGCTCGGCCAGATACGACCGCAGCAGGATATATTCGGCCGGTATGGTGGCATCGGCCTCTAGCTCGAATACCCAGTGACCGTCGGGACGCTGGCGCTTCAGCAGGGCGTCCGCGGCCCGGCGGACCGAAGCGTCCAGATCGATCGCGGCCAGATCCAGCGAAGATGTCAGGGCTGAAGCGTCGTCCATTTAGTTATCCTATCACGGCCGCCGCCGCCGTCCGCCCGGAGCGTATAGCGCCCTCGATCGTGGCGGGAAGCCCCGTGGCCGTCCAATCGCCGGCCAGGGCCAGGTTGCGCCAGCGGGTGGCGGCGCCCGGGCGTTTCGCATTCTGGGCGGGCGTGGCGGCGAAGGTGGCCCGGCGTTCCTTGACGATCCGCCACGGTGGAAGCTCGGCTGGTAAACCATGGACCGTGGCAATGTCGGACCAGAAGCGGCGCGCCAGATCTTCGCGGTTTTGGTCAGCCAGACCGTCGGCCCCGCTGACTGTCACGCTCAGGCGGTCGGGAAAGGCGAACACCCATTGGGCTGTTCCGCCGATCACGCCGACGATCGGCGCCAGACCGCTCGGAGTCGTGAAGCGGAAGTGGCCGTTGACGATGGCGTTGAAGGCGTCGGGCGCGGTCAATCCGGGAACCAGACCCTGGCTGATCCAGGGTGGTGTCGCTAGCACCACCGAGTCGCCGGCGGCGATCGACGTCTCCCCTTCGGCGGTGACGAGGGCGTTCACCCGATCCCCCACAAAGCCGAGCGCTCTTACGGGCGCGCCAAACTTCACGGTCCCCCCGCGTGCGGCGAGGAAGGCCAAGGCCGGGTCGATGAAGGCGGCCGACAGGGTCGGGTGCGCCACCCGAGGCCGATAGGCGTCGCCGCCCCGGGCCAGGGATTCCCGGATCACCGCTCCCGCGAGGGCCGCGGATGCGCTCCTGGCCTCGGTGTTGAGCGCCGAAAGCAGGAAAGGCTCAAGCAATCGGTCCCACAGCGCGCCCTCGCAGCGTATCACATCGTCGATCCGCTTGCCCGCACCGGGCGCCAGCAAGGCCACCAGAGCGAGATAGTCGAACGCTTTTGTCCCCCTCACGCGGCGTTTGGGCGATAGCAGCCACCAAGGCAGGGCGCTGGGATTGGGGTGGATCGTCCAGGCCTCGCCATTTCTCAGGTCGTGGAAGTCCAGGGTCGCTTCTTCGGGACCCACCAGCCGGTCCTCGGTTCCGATCATCCGCAGATAGTCGAAGGTGGCGTGGTTTCCCGAAAGGATCAGATGATTGCCGTTATCCAGGGTCATCTCCAGCACCGGGTCCAGGTAGGACCGGCACCGCCCTCCGGCCTGGGCGGAGGCTTCGATCACCGTCACGGACGCGCCCTCGGCCGCCAGGTTCACCGCGGCGGACAGACCGGCCAGCCCGGCGCCGACAATATGGATCAAGCGGGCCGCCTCATCCGAACGCAGCCGTCGTCGCGGCCACCCACAACAGTTGCGCCTTACCGAGCGATACGCGGTGGCGTGGCGGCTTCCAGCCTTCGGCCTCCATGGCTTTCAAGATTCGGCCATAGACCGCGATCATCAGCGCCGGTGTTTTCATCCGGCCTGTTGGCCGGAGCGCCATGATCTGGTCGGTGGCGGCGTAGTGCTCGTGAGCCTTGGCCGCCAGCCAGTGGCAGGCTGTGTCGATCGATGGGTGCATGATCACTTCAGTGGGCCGGATAGTTTCGATGCCTGCCGCCGCCAGGGCTTCGGCGGGCAGGTAAAGGCGTCCAATATCGGCGTCTTCGTCCAGGTCGCGCAGAATGTTGGTGAACTGCAGGGCGCGGCCCAGATGATGCGCCAGACTCAGGCCGGGTTTGGGGGCCATTCCAAACACTTTCACCGAGAGGCGGCCAACGGCGCTGGCGACACGGTCGCAATAGAGATCGAGAACCTGGAAACTCGGCGCCTGAATGTCGGCGTCGACGTCCATTTCCATCCCGTCGATCACGGCCAGGAAATCGGCCTGCTCCAGGCCAAATTCGCGCACCGGTCCGGCCAAATCCAGGCAACTGAGTGGCTGTGCACCAGCATAAAGGGTGTCCAGGTCGGCGCGCCAGCCATTGAGAGCCAGTCGACGCTGTTCACGGCTAGGACCCGGATCGTCGGCTATGTCGTCTACCTTCCGACAGAAGTTATAGATGGCGAACATTGCGGTCCGCTCCCGAGGCGGCAGGATGCGCAAGGCAGCGTAGAAGGAACTGCCCGATACGTTCGCCGCGGTGGTGACTGGTTGGTTCATGATCCCGCTATGCCTCAGACCGGCGCCCTGGACGAGCCATAAGCTTCGCTCCAAGCGTTGCCGCCGCCCCCCAAAAGGCGATCCCCAAGGCCTCTATCTTGGCGTGGTGGACCGGTTCGGACAATGGGTCTTTGACCATCAGCCGTTGGTTGAGGCTGTGGGCCAGGGTGTGGATGACCCCGATCTCCACGGCCAGCCGAAGGTCGCGCACCGCAGACTCCAAGGGCCGCGCGATCTTCAGAAGCAGCGCCGTCCTGGCCGCCAGGCCCGCGATCACCCCACGAAGGGCGGCGTCGGCCTTGAGGCCGCCCAGCGCCCGCGCGTCCAGCCCAGCCCCGGCCAGGGCGTCCTGGGGCACATAGACCCGGTCCAAATCCCGGTAGTCCTTGCCGCAATCCTGTAGATGGTTGATTACCTGCAGCGCCGCGCAGAGAGCGTCCGACGCTGGCCAGGTGGCGCGGTCCTCGCCATGCACGTCCAGCATAAACCGGCCCACGGGCGCCGCCGAATAGCGGCAATACTCCATCAACTCGTCCCAGTCCGCGTAACGCGTCTTGACCGCGTCGCGCCGGAAAGCCTCCAGCAGGTCCAGCATATGCCGGCTGGTGATCCCGCGCTCGCTCAACGCGCAGCGAAGGTCGACCGCGGCGGGAACCGAGGTGGCGTGGCCGGTTAGCGACGCCTCGATGGCGGCCAAGTGTTCCAGCTTCTCGTCGGCCGACAAGGTTGGGTGGTCGGCGACATCGTCGCTGATCCGCGCCACGCGATAGAATGCCAGAACCACCGGCCGATGCCGCGCGGCGATCAGCGCCGAAGCGACGGGAAAGTTCTCGTCCTTATGACCCTTGCCGGAGGCGAGAGTTTCCACGTCGGTCATTGAGCGGCCTCGATGGCCTGAGCCCGGCCCTTCCACATGCCGCCGCGTCCACGCCAAGTCTCCACCGCCGAGCGGATCGTGAAGCCGGTGTATAACGCACCGATCAGGGGCAAGGCGAAGCCCCAGGCGGGTGAGCGGTCGTAGAGCCGTAGGGTGGGCTGAAAGGCGAGCGCCATCGCCAGCCAGGTCGCCAGTCCGGTCAAGCGGGCGAGGCCATGGCCGAACACGGCGAGAACCGGCGCGGCCAGATAGACGATGGCCATAACGGCCACCGTCCCCAGCAACAGCCATGGCGAGAAGTTGAGTTGGGCATAGGCCGAGCGCGAGACCATTCGGGCGATCTCTCCAAAACCGGCATAGGGCCGCAGGCTTGCCGCGCGCCGTGTCAGGCCCAGCCATATCTTACCCTGGCGCTTCATCAGGGCGCCGAGGTTGCAGTCGTCGATGATTTTCCCCCGGATGGCCTCAAACCCACCGGCTGCCACCAGCGCCTCGCGCCGGATCAGCATGCATCCGCCGGCCGCCGCCGCCGTTGTCCGGCGCGGATCGTTCACCCAGGCAAAGGGGTAAAGCATGTCGAAGAAGAAGATGAAGGCCGGGATCAGCAACCGCTCGGCCCAGCTTTCAACGGTCAGCTTGGCCATAAGCGATGTCAGGACCAGTTGCCCCGCTTCCGCCCGCGCGACCAGTTTTCGCAGCGTCTCGGGGGCGTGGGCGATATCGGCGTCGGTGAGCCACAGATACTCGGGCGCCGCGCTGGCGGCCCGGGCCGCGCCCTGGGTCTGGGCCCAGAGCTTTCCCGTCCAGCCCGGCGGCAAGGCAGCGCCGGTGAGCACCTCTATCCGTCCCGCGCCATCCAACCCGCGGGCGATCTGGTCGGTTCCGTCGGTGCTGTTGTCGTCCACCAGAACCACGCGGAAGTCGCCGGGATAGTCCTGGATCAGCAGGCTGCCGATCGACCGCGCGATCACATCGGCCTCATCCCGGGCCGGAACGACCGCGACGACGCTCGGCCAGCGGGCGGGGTCGGGGGCTTCGTCCCGATCGTCGCGTTCGCGAGCCAGCCAGAAGCCGCCCCGGAATACCAGCAGATATACCCAGATCGTCAGGCCGAGACCGCCGATGATCGCCATCACTTCAGATAACCTTCGGCCCGGAACCAGGCGAGAGCGTCGGCGAGAGCCTGCCGGTAGGGCCGGGCGGTGTAGCCCAGTTCCGTTTCCGCCTTCGCCGATGTGAAGAACATGTGATGCGATGCCATCTTCAGGGAGTCGCGGGTCAGCATCGGTTCTCGGCCGGTGATCTGGGCCACGGCTTCGGCCGCCCAGGCAAGGGGATAGAGCAGGGTTCGGGGCAGATTCACCGTCGGCGCCTTTCGGCCGGTGAGCTCGGCGATCACTGCTAGCATCTTTTTGAGGGAGGCATCCTGTCCACCCAGGATATAGCGCTCGCCGACGCGGCCGTTCTCCATGGCCAGAATGTGGCCGGCGGCCACGTCGTCCACGTGCACGAGGTTCAGCCCAGTGTTGACGAAGGCCGGAATCCGCCCCATCGCCGCCTCGACGACGACGCGCCCCGTCGGGGTTGGCTTGATATCGCGCGGGCCGATCGGGGTGGAGGGCATGACGATCACCGCCGGCAATCCCCGTTCAGCCACCAAGCGCTCCACCAGCCGCTCGGCCGCGACCTTGCTTTCCTTATAGGCGCCGATACCCTCGCCCTCGGCGAGCGGAGCGGTCTCGTCGATTGGCGTCGGCTGTTCCGGCGCGCGCAGGGTCGCAACACTGCTGGTGTAGACGATCCGCTCAACGCCCCGGCTCAGGGCTGCTTCCATGACGGTCCGGGTTCCTTCCAGGTTGGCGCGAACGATATCCAGCGGATCTCGCGCCCAAAGGCGATAGTCGGCGGCGACGTGATAGAGCCAGCGAACCCCCTCAAGCGCATGACTTACGTCGGCGATATGGCGCATGTCGCCCTCGACGACCTCGCAGTTCACGCCTGCTAGGTTGTTACGCGGGCTGCTCGAGCGGACCAGGGCCCGCAGTGTCAACCTGCGTCCGTCGAGCGCCCGCAGCACCGCTGATCCGACAAATCCGGAAGCGCCAGTGATCAGCACACGGTCGCCTGACGGCATGTGAAGGGTCCCCGAATTTTGCTCCGTGCGGAGTCGCACATTCGGAGGTCGTTGGTTACCCTAAAATTCAAGGGGCGCCGCCCCCCATTGCCACGCGGCGCCGCAAGCGCCATAGGCCACGTGATGGCCGACTTCGATTTTCTCATCATCGGATCCGGCATCGCCGGGGCCTCGGCGGCGGCCATGCTGGCGGGACGCGCGAAGGTGGCGCTGTTTGAGCGCGAGTGCGCTCATGGCTATCACACCACCGGCCGGTCCGCCGCCCTTTGGTCGGCGCTCTATGGCAATGACACGATCCGGACCCTCACCGTGGCCAGCCGGGCTTTCTACGACCACCCCCCGCCGGGATTCGCGGATCACCCGCTGTTGACACCGCGCGGTTGCCTTTATTTCGCCCGGGCCGATCAGCTGGGCCGGTTGGACGCGATCGCTGCCGGCGCTTCGGCCCTGGGTATCGCGACGCGGCGGCTGACATCCGACGAATGCATCGCCCTTTGCCCCGCGCTGTACGGCGACCGCGTAGAAGGTGGGCTGCACGAACTCGACGCCATGGATATTGATGTCAACGCCCTCCATCAGGGCTTCCTGCGTCAGTGCCGGTCTCTGGGCGGCGATATCCGCACCCACGCGGAAATCCTGACCATTGATCGAGACGGCGACCATTGGCGGGTGGGCCTCGCCGGGGGCGGCGTGGCGACCGCCGCCGTGGTTATCAACGCCGCGGGCGCCTGGGCTGACGTCGTGGCTGAACGAGCCGGTGTGTCCCCGATCGGTCTCGTGCCGCTGAAACGCACGGCGTTTCTGCTAGATCAGCCCGATGGTGTCGACGCGCGCGACTGGCCGGCGATGATCGAGGCGGACGAGGCTTTCTACTTCAAGCCGGAGAGCGGTCGGATCCTGGTTTCGCCCTGCGATGAAACCCCGTCTCCGCCCTGCGACGCCTGGCCGGAAGATATGGATGTCGCCGAATGCGTGGAACGGCTTCAGGAGGCTGCCGATATTCCTGTCCAGCGAATTATTCGGGCCTGGGCCGGTCTGCGTAGTTTCGTCGCCGACAGGACACCGGTGATCGGGTTCGACCCGGCTTTGCCCGGATTTTTCTGGCTGGCTGGTCAAGGCGGCTATGGCGTGCAGACGGCGCCGGCCGCGGGCCGCGTCGCGGCCGCCCTGGCTCTCGGCGAAGATCTCCCCGCCGATGTCCGCGCCTTGGGCCTGACCGTGGCGCAGTTATCGGCGGCGCGGCTTGGCGAGCGCTGATGATTCTGTCCGCCCCGGGGACAATTGACGCATTGGCGGGGTGAAAACATGGCCAGAAGGATAGTTGTGTCCAAACTGAGTGTTGGATTTGCCACAATCGGCGAGATTGCGCCAAAATTAGCCATAATCAAAACACAAGCTTGATAACCGAGGCCGCAGGGGGCATATTCGGGAATGGATAGTCGCGTTCTGAAGGGGGCTGGCCCGTGCCCAAGACTCCCATAGTCGGCTCGCTGCTCGCGGGCCTGCTGATCGCCTGCGGCGCACCTGGTTTTTGCGGCGTTATCGCGAAT
The DNA here is from genome assembly GCA_043784385.1 of Caulobacteraceae bacterium. Lineage (GTDB taxonomy): Bacteria > Pseudomonadota > Alphaproteobacteria > Caulobacterales > Caulobacteraceae > Acaudatibacter. Next base: position 19,494 of record JAYVYH010000289.1, read on the forward strand.
CCGCATGAGTCCAAGTCATCCTCGAGTGCTGGTTTTGGCGATTCCTTCGTGGCCGGCCCGCACGGCTTGGTCGGAGATGGCGCCACGCCGCCGCCTTGGGAAAGCGCCACACCCGGAATGCTGGGAGGCGATCATGATCCTGGCAATGCGTTGAACCGCTCGGACCTGGATCTGAATGGACCCAATGGGGTAGGCGCGCCTCAGGTCGACGCCCTGCCGCTGTCACAGTTCGCCGGTGGTGGTGGTGTCTCCCATGCACGTCCCGGAATCTGGGGCTTGCTCACCAAGGTCAGATATGGCGGACTGCCAGAGCCGGCCAGTTGGGCGTTGATCCTGATCGGATTTGGCATGATCGGCGGGGCCGTCCGTGGCTTTGTGGTCGCCAATCGCCGCCTGTCCCGCCTGCAACCGGAAGAGTCCGAACAACAAGAATAACAACCAGCGAAGTCACCGGGGCGAAATCATGGGCTTCTACGACCGTTTCATTTTACCGCCGCTGATCAACATGGCTTGCGGCGCTTCGCCGATCGCCCACCAACGGGCGAAGTTGACGCCACTGGCCACCGGGGTGGTTCTCGAACTGGGTTTCGGTTCGGGCCTCAACCTGCCCTACTATGACCGCGCCAAGGTCACCCACCTCTATGCACTGGAGCCCTCGCCCGGCATGTTGGTGCGTGCGCGCAAGCTAGCCGCCGCCACCGACCTGCCGGTGGAGATTCTGCCGGAAACCGCCGAGGCGCTGTCGCTGGGCGCGGGCAGCGTGGATACGGTGCTGGTCACTTACAGTCTGTGCACCATCCCCGATCCTTCCGCCGCTCTGGAAGCCGCGCGAAGGGTTCTGAAGCCCGGAGGCAGCCTGCTGTTCTGCGAGCACGGGCGCGCGCCCGATGAGGCGGTTCGCAAGACCCAGGCCCGGGTCGAGCCGATCTGGAAACGGATGGCCGGTGGCTGTCATCTCACGCGCGACATCCCGGCCCTGATCCAGGGCGCCGGTTTCCAGATCGACCGTCTCGAAACCATGTACCTGCCAAGCTCGCCCGGCTGGGCCGGCTACAACTATTGGGGCGCCGCTAGACCTGGTGCGTGACGCGCCCGGCGGTGATGGTCAGGGTCGCCGTCGCCTTCAGGATATCCGCCGGCTCCGCGGTCATAAGATCCTTGGAGAACGCCGTCAGATCGGCGCGCTTGCCCACTTCCAACGTGCCCAGCTCGGCCTCCCTGCCCACCGCGTAAGCGGGCGCCAAGGTCAACATCTTCAAGGCCTGGGCGCGGCTCACCGTTTCGTTCAGTCCCCAGCCCGGGCCGGCATAGCCGTTCAGAGCGTGGCGGTAGACCGCGGCGTAGAACTCGATCAGCGGGTCGCCCTTTTCCACCGGCGCGTCGGTTCCGGCGCAGACCACGGCGCCCGAGGCCAGCAGGCTGCGCCAGGCGTAGGCGCCTTTCAGCCGCTCCATTCCGAGTCGCGAGGGCGCGAAATAGAGATCGCCAATGGCGTGTGACGGCTGCATCGACGCGATGACCCCCATGGCCGCGAACCGGGGCAGGTCTTCGGGTGAAATGATCTGGGCGTGCTCGATACGCCAGCGCCGCTCTGTGTGGGCTGCGCCCAGCACTTCGGCCATGGCGTCGAGGGTAAGGCGGTTGCCGCGGTCGCCGATGGCGTGAACCGCCACCTGGGCGTTCTTGGCCATGGCCTGGCGCATCAGATCGACCATGCGGTCATGCGGGGTCACCAAAAGTCCCATGGAGCCGGGTTTGTCCGAATAGGGCGCGAGCAGCGCCGCGCCTCGTGAACCGAGCGCGCCGTCGGCATAGAGTTTTATACCCCGCAGCCGCACCCGCCCGGTGGCGTCGACCGAGGGGCCGGTCGCCAGCACCTCGGCCGCGCCCGACGGATCCATATAGGCGTCGACCCTGAGACCGAGATTTTCGGAGCCGGCCATGCCGCGCATGACGTCAAGGTCGTCTTTCTCGACGCTCATGAAATGCACCCCCGCCCAGCCCCGGGAGGCGTAGAGCCGGTCCGCACGGCCCAAAGCTTCGCGCCTGACCGCGGCGGTGGGTCTGGCGATCACTCCATCCAGTAGCGATTGGGCATTGTCGACAAACATACCCGTCGGACGCCCCTTGACGTCGCGCAGAATCTCGCCGCCGACCGGCGGCTGGGTGGAGGGGCCGATGCCGAGAAACTCCAGGGCCTTTGAATTGACCACGCCGGCGTGTCCGTCCGCGCGCTCCAGATAGACCGGGCGATCGGCAACCACCGCGTCGAGATCGTCGCGGGTGGGAAACCGTCCCTCGGGCCAATGGGTTTCGATCCAGCCCCGTCCGTTGATCGGTCCCGCCGGGTTGGCCCTGGCCCAGGCGCCCAGGCGCGATTGAAGCTCGGCGATGGAGGCGGTACCCTCCAGGCTCAAGGTCATCTCGCGGATGCCGACCTCGGTGAGGTGGACGTGAGAGTCGACGAACCCCGGGAAGGCGGCCGCCCCGGCCAGGTCGATCCGGCGGGCGCCGGGGACGGCCCCTCGGGCCTCGGTCAGCGCGCCGACGAAAACGATGCGGTCGCCACGAATGGCGACGGCCTCGACCATGCCCGCCGCCGCGCCGGTGTGGATGGGGCCGCCGCTGATCAGCAAAGCGGGTTCTTCCGAACGCGCGAAAGCCGGCGCCAGAAGAGCCGCGGCGCCCGCCGCGAGCGCCGCGCGGCGGCTGAGAATGAGACCGGAACGATGTTGTGGGATCATTTTGGTATTCACCGATTTTGCATTACCGGCCAGTTGCCGGGGCGGGAGAATCGCGTGGGGGCGGTGGATAATCGGATCCAGGCCTCGCGCGCCATGGCTTCGACGATATCGCCGGCGGCGGGCCGGTCGCGGATCAGCCCGACCGCCTCCCCGGCCACGGCGGCTGCGATGGCGAGGTCGCCTTTAGCCCTGGCTTCGTTATAGCGCGCTTCCAGCGACCCGAACGCTTCCTGGGCTTCGGCCTCGCGGCCCGCCCAGACTTCGGTCAGCTCGTTCTTCAGCATCCGGAACGAGAACGCCTCTGGCCAGGCCACCCCGCGTAGCGCGTCGATCGCCGTCGTCCGACAGGTGTCGTCGCCAGTCATCCGAGCGGCAAGATCGGTGGCGGCTGGTGGGGTCAGGGCTTCGGCCGAGGCCCAGAAACGGGTGCCGACCACCACGCCATCAGCCCCCAGCATCAGCGCCGCCGCCAGACCTCGTCCATCGGCGACGCCTCCGGCAGCCAATAGCAAGGTATCGGGCGAGCGGCGGGCGATGTGATCGGCCGCTTCGGGCACGAAGGGCAGGGTAGAGCGGGCGCCGCCATGGCCTCCGGCCTCGGCGCCCTGCGCGACGATGGCGTCGGCCCCCGCGTCCATCGCCTCGTCGATATGGCGTAGGGTCTGAACCTGGCAGATCAGTTTTGCGCCGGCGGCGCGGATTTGCGGGGCGAACGGCCTGGGATCGCCGAACGACAGGAACACGCAGGACGGGCCGAAGGCCAGGGCCTCCTCAAGCCGTTCTGGAGCCCGCTCCAGGGCCCAGGTGATGAAGCCGACGCCGAAGGTTTCCTTGCGGGCCAGGGCCAACTCGGCGGCGAGATCGGGTTCCCCGCCAAGGATGCCAGCATAGCCGCCGCCCACGATCCCCAGACCACCTGCCCTCGACACCGCGCTGGCCAACCGTCCTCCGGTGACCAGCGCCATCGGCGCGCAGACGATCGGGTGGCGCACGCCTAAGGTGTCGGTGAAGCGGGTCCGGATCACGGCTTACGTGGAATGCTCAGCGCCGCCCCGTCTGGGACCTTGTAGGTTTCGGCGAAGTTGCGCTGGTTCAGGCCCAGGCTGAGGCGGCCGCGCGAATCTATGTAGAGCAGGGGTTGGCCCACCGGAACGTCACTGAAGGTCTTTACGAACGGGATTCGATAAGGTTTGCCGTCGAGCACGATGGGTACGAGGTCGCCCAGCACATAGCCGGCCTTGGCGAAGGTCTCCGAGGGCAGGTTCAGGATCAGATTTCCATAGGGTCCGTCGGTCCCGATAACCTGAGCGGTGACGCCCGCGTCCATCAGGGTCGCGGATTTCAGGCTCAGGCGAACCAGCTTGGCCACGTCCAGCGCTGGCCCGGCCTGCGTCCAGTCATCGCCTCGGGCCAAGTGAGCGGCGGTCGGCGAGAAGATGTCCCGACCATGGAAGGTGGATGAGGTCCTGGCCCCGATCATCCAGGCGGGATTGTTGATCTCCCGCGCGCCCACGATGCCCGACTGATCCTGGACCAGGGTCAGGATGCCGTTGTCGGGCAGCACGAAATATTGCCCGCTGGCCGATTTGGCGATGATCGCCTTTCGGGTCGAACCGACGCCCGGGTCCACCACCACGATGAACACCGCGTCCCTGGGGAAATAGGGCGCGGCGCCGGCCAGATAGCGGGCGGCCTCGGCGATATTGTAGGGTTCCACAACATGGGTGATGTCCAGGATGTGAACCCCAGGGGCCACGCCCTCCATCACCGCCTTGCAGATCGCCACCGAGTCGTCGATGAGGGCGAAATCGGTCATGAAGCCGATTGTGCGCGCAGGCGGGGCGGCCGGTTGCGCGGTCGACGGCGCCGCCGCGACCATGGCCAAGCTCAGCGTCAGAAGGGCGATGATGGTTCGGGAATAGTGCTTGAGAAAGGTCATCACGAACCGCATCAGGCTGATTGAGTGGTGTCGGGCAGGCCGAGAATCCGCTTGGAGATGATGTTGTTCTGGATCTCTGATGATCCGCCATAGATCGACATCGCCTTGCCGAACAGCCACGCGCGGACCGCTTCCTTTTCCTCGGGTGCGAAGGTGTCGCCCTCCCAGCCGAGGCCCTGTGCGCCCATCACCTCCAGCGTCAGCTCGGCCCGCGTCTGAGCGACATGCGTGGCCGAGTTCTTCAGCACCGACGCGGTGTTGCTGGGGCCGGCGTTTCCCTTGGCTTCGGCCATGGCCCGCGACAGGGTCAGGCCATGAGCCTCGGTGTCCATCAGGTGGCTGGTCAGCCGTGAGCGCGCGTCGTCGTCGGCCAGATGGCCATCGCCATCCACATCGAGATAGCGCCGGGCGATTTCGTCCATCGGGGTGACCCGCCCGCCGCCCGACGCGCCGGTCTGGCTGGCGCGCTCGTGCTGCAACAAACGCTTGCCGACGGTCCAGCCCTTGTTGATCTCGCCCAGCAGGCCATCCTTGGCCACGTGGGTATCGGTGAAGAAGGTTTCGCAGAATGGCGAGGCGCCGGCGATCAGCTTGATCGGCCGGGTTTCCACGCTCGGCTGGCGCATATCGACCAGCAGGAAGCTGATGCCCTCATGTTTCTTGGCGGATGGGTCGGTGCGCACCAGTGTGCCGCACCAGTCGCCCCACTGGGCGCCGGAGGTCCATACCTTCTGGCCATTGACCACCCAGTGATCGCCAGCGTCCACGCACCTGGTCTGCAACGATGCGAGATCGGACCCGGCGTTGGGCTCCGAATAGCCCACGCACCAGCGCACGTCGCCGCGGATGATCTGCGGAAGGTGCTGCTGTTTCTGGGCTTCGGTTCCATAGTCCATGATGGTTGGGCCGATCATGGTCACGCCCATGCCATGGACCAGCGGATTGAACGCGCCGACCTTGGCCATTTCCTGCGCCAGCACCCGGGCCTGAGGAGACGTAAGCCCGCCGCCACCATATTGCGCCGGCCAGGTCGGGGTTCCCCAACCCTTGGCGCCCATCGCCGTCTTCCAGGCCAGCATGTCGGCGTCGAGCACGCCGCCATCCATTTGCGCCATCAACTCTCCGGCCTTGCCACTCAACGAGGGTGGGAAGTTCGCCTCCAGCCAGCCGCGCGCCTCGGCGCGGAAGTCTTCGGGCGTCATATCATAGGCCATGGTCGTCTCGTCTTCGGGTGTCGCCGCGTGCAAGTATCAATCCGCTGATCCGCCGGTTTCGCCTAGGGAAGTCAAGCCCGGCGCGGATCGATCATAGCAGGGCTTCGGCGAACTTCGCCTCGATGCGGAGATAGCTCGCCATTCCGCCGGGCACCCGGGAAAATACATCCTCCCATCCAGGCCCCGACAGAGCCGCCGGCAACGCGGTGTTGCGATGTTCCAGGTCTCGCCACTTGATGATCCATGTCACATTGGCCGGGCCGAGCTTGTCCATCGGCTCGCCATTGATCTCCGGTACGTCGGCGGTGGTCACCCAGAAGCCCACGACGTCCATCTTGGCGCCCAGATAGGGGATCGCTTCGGTCTTTGCCCAGGCCTTGTAGGCCTCGAGCAGATCGGGACGAAAATGATAGTTGCGCACTTCGTAGAGCATCCGGGGTTTCCTCGTGTCTGGCTCTTAGGCGTATTGGACTTCAACATATATGAGATCCCGAACAATCGGGCCTCACTAAAATAATCAAGGAGTCGACCCATACCGCGCCGGAGTCTCCAGTCTGGCGATCGCGATCCGCGCCGGCGATTGCCGGCCGTGGGAACGATCTGCGCCGATCCTGCCGCCCGCACCCTGACCGCGCAATTCGGACCCGTGGCCTTGGCGGATACGGTGCGCGCCGTCGTGGCGGAGGCCAGGGTGGGGCTTGCGGCCGATGGTTCAAACGCGCCGACCACGGCGGCGGTGTTGGACGAGGCGGGGCGGCGGCTGTCGGACAGGGCCCGGCCAAGCCTGTTCGGCGTGATCAACGCCACGGGGGTGGTGATCCACACCAATCTGGGCCGCGCGCCTTTGGCGCCGGAGGCCGTTGCCGCCATCACCGCCGCCGCGGGCTACGGCAATCTGGAACTCGATCTGCAGAGCGGTCGCCGCTCATCGCGCCACGGTCACCTCGACGCGTTGATCGCCGAGGTCGCGGAGGCCGAGGCAGGGCTGACGGTCAACAATGGCGCTGGCGCGGTGCTACTGGCCCTGGCGGCGCTGGCGGCCGGAACGCCGGTGATCGTCTCGCGTGGAGAGCTGATCGAGATCGGCGGCGGGTTCCGGGTGCCCGATATCGTCATTCAGAGCGGTGCGCGCCTGGTCGAGGTCGGGACCACCAACCGCACCCACCTGCGGGATTATGAGCAGGCGGCGCGCGATCACCCTGAGGCGCGGGTCATCCTGCGCACCCATCCCAGCAACTTCCGGATCACCGGCTTCACCAGCGCGCCGGCGCTGGGCGAACTGGCCGACTTCGCCCACACAAGGGGCCTGTTGCTGGTCGAGGACCTGGGCGGCGGCGCGCTGGTGGATCTGGAGCCGTTCGGGATCGTCGGCGAGCCGATGGTGCGCGACAGCCTGCGTGCCGGTGTCGATCTGGTGATGTTCAGCGGCGACAAGCTGCTGGGAGGACCCCAGGCGGGCGTGATCGCCGGGCGGCGGGCGTTGGTTGACCGGCTTGCCGGCCATCCGCTGGCCCGGGCCCTGCGCGTGGATAAGCTCTCCCTTGCCGCACTGGCCGCGACCTTGCGGCTCTATCGGCCGCCGTCGGATCCGATCGCGCGCGTGCCGGTGTTGCGCATGCTGACTCAACCGATCACCGACATCGAGGCCCGGGCCGAGGCCCTACTGGCTCTGACCGCCGATCTTGGCGGTCTCGACGCCGAGGTCGTGGCGACCAGCAGCTATGCCGGCGGCGGCGCCATGCCGATGCACGCCCTGCCGAGCCGTGCTCTCGGCCTTCGGTCGGATCATCTGGGCGCGGAAGCGTTCGCGACGCGCCTGCGCACCGGCCCGACCTCAGTCGTCGGCCGGATCGAGCGCGACCGGGTGCTGCTCGACATGCGCACCGTCGAGGACGCCGACCTGCCGGCTCTGGCGGCGGCGATCAGACGGTCAGCGACTGGATGACCGCCTCAAGCACCGCGTGGGCCTTGCCACGCATCTCCTCGTCGGTGGCGTCCTGGATCGGGTGATCGACCAACACATAACGCGCTCCTTCCATGCCCAGCGCCTTGCGCTGAACCCGAGCAGCTTCGTCGAACTCACTGGAAGCGATGGAGACGGCGGGAAGCCCCTGGATTTCGAACCATACGGTGTCGTGCAGACTGCACGTCGTGCATGATCCTCAATCGGCCAGGGCTTCGACCAGAAAGTCGCACTCGGACCTGATCTTCAAACGCAGGTCGTTGGGGGCCGGTTTGGTGAAGGTCGGCTTCTCGTAGCGCTTGATCTCGACCTGTGGATACCGCGTCGCCAGCAGGGACTGAAGTTCGTCCAAAAGCACGTTGCCGCGCGGTTTGCGGATATCGAGCAGGCCGATCACGCCGGAGATGTCTCCCGTGCGGGCCGTTATCTGTCGTTCCACCGGAACGCGTTCATCGGTCGGATCCAATATGATCGTCATCGACATCCTCCTGTTGTTTGTTGTGACGCTATCAGCATTCGATTTTCCTGGAAACCGGCAGCGACCCCATCGCGCCGGTCATCCAACCGTGAAACGCGGCCGAGAACTTGCCGGCCTCGGAGCCGGCGACCACGATATGGATGTTGTTCTCGCCGGCGAACTTCGAGACCGGCGTCGCCAGCTGGGCCTCGGTCAGTCTCGCGGCGGCTTCGAGGGTTATGCCGGCCCCGGAAATCTCATTGGCCACCATGTCGCGCAGCGGCCGGGTGGTGACAGCCTGGATCCGCGCGCGCAATCTGGCTTTCGAATAGTCGCCCTCGCTGGTCAGCGTCCGGACGTGTTCGGGGCAGACCACCAGCAGCACGTCGGTGTGCATCCGGCGCATCTTCGACAGGAACACCCCCTCCAGCCCCAGGCCCAGCGACCCGGCGATCTGGTCGGGGCCTCGCGATTCCTGATCGACGATCTGCACCGGGCCGCTGGTCATGCCAAAGGCGGTGACCACCGAATCCTCGCGCTTGAACCCCCGCTCGACGTGCAGGGGTTCCCACGGCGAGCCCTCCTCCCACTCGGGAAAGCACATGGTGAATTTCATCGGCGTGCTCAGGGTCGAGCGATCCACCCCGCCGGGCCGGGCGCCGCCGACATTGCGGATGATCAGCCGCAGGGCGCGGCCGATGGTGGCGTTGGCGCGGTTGCCGGCGCCCAGGGCGGCCAGCTTCATGTTCATGCCGATCCTGGCTCGGATCGGACCATTGACCACCAGCACCGGCGAGGCGCCCATGGTGGTGGCGGTGACGCCGTGCATGTTGAACTCATCGGTGCACACCGCTTCGAGCGCCGCGATCACCACCGGCAGATATTCCGGCCGGCAGCCGGCCATCACCGCGTTGATGGCGATCTTCTCGATGGTCACCGGGGCCATGTTGGGCGGCGCCACCGCCACCACGTCCTGGGTTCCCCGCTCGGTCCCGGCCAGCATGCGCAGCACCCGCTCCGGGGTCGGCGGCACCAGCGGCAGGCCATCGCTGAAACCCTGGTCGAACATGAATTCGGCGATGTCGTCGGCGCTGGCGATCTCGATCCGGCGGGCCCGGATCGGACTGTTCTCAGCTTCCGCGCGCAGCCGGTCGTTGATCTCCGGGTCGAGGTGTTTCGAACCGCAGCCGGGACGCCATGCGGGCAGATTGTCCCAGTCGACCGGCGCGGCCGGCGCGTCCAGGTCGGCGGCGATGTCTCGCGCCAGCATCTCCCACTCCTCGCGTAAGAACCCTTCGAGCCCCGACTTCAGGGCGCCCTTGGCGTCGGTCCAGAACACGGCCGGGACGATCTCGAAATCCCAGGCGAACGAGGTCTTGCAGGCCGTCTCGTCGAGCAGCGGCAGGGTCAGGCCGTGGCGATCCCGCATCACCGCGTTGCCGGCGCCCGATTGTCCGAGCACCCAGATGTCGGCCCGATCGCCCCAGGCCTGATGAAAAGCTTGCAGCACCGGCCCTACCAGATCGCAGGTGTGGCAGTCCTCTTTCAGGAAGCAGATCAGGCTGTGCCTGCCGGTCGGAAACCGGCGTTCGCCGCCCGCCATGTCAGTTAGTTCGAATCCTGGCAATGCGAATCCTGATTGGGTCGTGGTCATGGGCCTGTCCTCACCTTCGTATTCTTATATCGATCCAATCCGGCCGGATGGCGGAGGTGGATGGGAATCGAACCCACCACACGCTTTTTGGACGTGTCACTGGTTTTGAAGACCAGGGAAGCCACCAGACTCCAGTCACCTCCATCCGTTCCAAACCCTAGGATGGAATGAGCGGCGGGGAAACAATCACCTGGCGCAGATCACCCTGGCGCGTGGTCAGACCGCGCGTGTCGAAATATTCCAGGATGGGCACGATGAATTTTCGGGTCACGCCCAACGCCGCCCGGGCCTCGCCGGTGGTGAACTCGGCCGGGGGCGGGAACGCGGAGCACAGGGCCTGGAAGCCCAGGTCGAGGCTTTCCGGGTGGAAGACCAGGGTCTGCCTGAGAGCGACGTTGCGCAGAGACACCGCGCGGCCCGACTCGGTCAGCAGGTCCAAAAGCGTCAGACCCTCCGCGGCCTCGCCCGACAGGACCCTGGCGCCCGGCGGTGTCAGGCCACCTTCTTTAAGCGCCGCCTCGATCTGGCCAAGGCGTTCGAGCGCCTCGGGCGATAAGGCCGCGAAGGGATCGTGGCCCGGAAGCGCCACCCGGCCGACGTCCAGGCGAATTTGGTGGTTCGCCGCCAGCACCCTCTCGGCATGGGCTGTTAGTTCCCGCGAGACTGTGCCGGCCAGCCCGCTCCGGATCGCTCCGACCGGCGCCGTGGCCCTGGCCGGCGCCTCGCGGTGGGCGTTGGCCAGAACATCGAGGTAGGCCCGCCGGGCCGCGTCCGCCGCCGCCCTCGGCGCCAGGCGCGCGCCGTCGACGGTCTCGAAATCCTGGTCGAGGCGCCGCCGAGTCTCCACTTGCGTCAATCGCGAAAGCCGCGCGAGTTCGGCCACGGACACGATGTCACCGTCTCTCTGGGCAAGACCGGCGGCGATCCGATCCAGATCGCCGGCAAGAGTGGCTTCCAGCACGGCTTGGCGCCCCGCCACCTTGCCTCGAACCGGCGCGGCTTCCGGGTCCAGCACCAGGGCCCCCCCGACCGTCTCCGCCGGGGAGGGGCGGCGCAGAACGGCCCGCTGGCCCGCGAAGGCGACCACCGGCGCGGAAAACCGCAGTTGCGCCAGGCCCTGCGCGCCGGGCGCGATCGTCTTGGCCCCAAACAGCCGCAGCGTGGCGAGGTCGTTGCGCGCGCCCCACATCACCCGGATCTCGTCCATGTGTTTCAGCGGCCGTGCGCTGCCCGGCGTCACCCGAAATCGACTGCAGTAGCGAGTCGACAGCCGAGACCAGCGTTGACGCGGCATTCGTGATGGTCGCAGTGTCGTGCGCGACCGTAAGTGTCACGGGA
>JAYVYH010000290.1:0-10706 GCA_043784385.1 Caulobacteraceae bacterium
ATGTCCTGGCCCTCGGGCGGCATGTCGGGGTTGAGCTCGAAGGGGCGGAAGCGGATGTCGGCTTCGACGAGCCCTTCCACGCGGCGCAGGGCCTCCTCCAATCCCCCGAGGCCGATGACGCACCAGGGGCAGGAGACATCGGAGACGAAGTCGATCTTCAGGCGTCTGGTCATCCGAGCATTTATCCCGAATGCGGGGTCGTCGAAAAGGGTCGGCGTATCGGGCGGTTGTCGCTTACGGGCGCGCCGGGCGCCTTTAGGCCTATTCCATGACCACGCCAGCACCACCACGCCAGCTCAACCCACTGCCGTCCAGCTCGGCCGCATAGGGATCTGGGCCGGCGAGTTCCGCTATGGCGAGGCTGCCGCAAGAGCCGAGGGCGCCGCCGAGCTTGAGGAGTCAGGCTACGGCGCCGACCATGTCTGCCTCCAGGTCCTTAGCGGGCAGCTGACCCAGCGTGACGCGTTGCCGCGAGAAGCTTGGCGCGAGCTGGCGGGCGCGCTGCTTTAGCGTTCGGACCCTATTCCCCCCGCCCGGGGGAGGAGTCGTAATGACGTTCAATTTGAATCCGGCGAAATTCCCTCAATTGGGGAAAAATCGGGTCCCAGGGCCTGATCGATCGACCAGGGACATGTGGCGGGCAGATCCTTGATGCCGGTTTCAGTGTTGGCCTGGTCGACGGCTTCGTAGGAGGTGCTCATGGGCTCCTCACTCGCGGTGTAGTATCGCGCCCCTCACCAATCGTGGCATATCCTGGTCCCGTGACAACTCCGACATTCCCCATCGCCCCGGACACCGCCGCTGTTGAACGAGGCGCCGTGCTCGCCCCGCGCTTCAATTCCGACGGCCTGATAGCGGCCGTAGCCACGGACGCGACGAGCGGCGAGGTGCTGATGCTGGCCTGGATGAACGCCGAGGCCCTAGAACGCACTCTGGAGACCGGCGAGGCGCACTATTTCAGCCGCTCGCGCCAGTCGTTGTGGAAAAAGGGCGAGACCAGCGGCCAGATTCAGGCGGTTAGGGAGATGCGTATCGACTGCGATCAGGACGCGGTGTGGCTGAAGGTGACCGTAGGGGGCGACGGCGGCGCGTGTCACGTCGGCTTCCGCTCGTGTTTCTATCGGGTGGTCGAGGACGGCGCCCTGGTGGAGCGGCCTTGACCGATTCGACCGTGATCCAGGTCACCTTGACCGAAACGAAAGGACGGCTCGACCGCGCCCTGGCGGACGCTCTGCCAGACCTGTCGCGCGCCCGGGTCCAGGCTCTGATGGGTGAGGGCGCGATCACGCGGGACGGGGCGGCGGTGACCGACGCTTCGGCCAAGGCGGCGCCGGGCCTTTACAGGCTGATCGTTCCTGCGGCGCTGCCTCCCGATCCCCAGGGCGAGGACATGGGGCTGACGGTGCTATTCGAGGACGCCCATCTGATCGTCATCGACAAGCCGGCCGGCATGTCGGCCCACCCGGCTCCGGGCAGCCTTTCGGGCACGCTGGTCAACGCCCTGATCCACCATTGCGGAGCCAGCCTGTCGGGGATCGGCGGCGTGGCGAGGCCGGGGATCGTGCACCGGCTGGATAAGAACACCTCGGGCGTGATGGTGGCGGCCAAGACCGATCTGGCCCATCGCGGCCTGTCGGCGCTGTTCGCGGCCCACGACATCGACCGCCTCTACATCGCCCTGACGCGCGGAGCCCCATCCCTCGCCCGGGGAACCATCACCACCCAGATCGGCCGGTCGACCGGAGACCGCAAGAAGATGGCCGTGCTCCGCCACGGCGGACGGGAGGCCATCACCCACTATGAGACCCGGGCGACATTCGGTCCGACCGAAAAGCCGCTGGCCGCGCGGGTGTCCTGCCGGCTGGAAACCGGGCGGACGCATCAGATCCGGGTGCACCTGGCGCACAAGGGCGCGCCCTGTCTGGGCGATCCGGCCTATGGCTCCGGTCCACCGTCCCCGGCGGTGCGCGCCGCCATCGTCGACGCCGGCCTCGCCCGTCAGGCGCTGCACGCGGCCCTGCTGGGATTCCGTCATCCCATCACGGGAGAGGCGTTGCGATTCGAGACCGCGCCACCAGTTGACATGATGCGCCTGGAAATCGCGCTCGGCGCCCTTTGAGATCGGCTGTAAGAAAGGCTGCGCGCGGATTAAGAAAGCTTAAGGCGAGCAGGCCTTAAACCCGGCGCAACGAACACCTATCTCGGACGTTCTGAAGACGGGTGACCCGCGAGCGCGGTGAAAACCACCGGTAAAGGGGACTTTCTAAATGGCCGCTGTAAACGCCCTGTCGGTGATGTCGCCTGACGGCGGTTTATCCCGTTATCTGACTGAAATCCGCAAATTCCCTATGCTGGCCAAGGATGAGGAATTCATGCTGGCCAAGCGCTGGCGCGAGCATGAAGACCCCGCCGCCGCCCATCGGCTGGTGACGTCGCACCTGCGCCTGGTGGCCAAGATCGCCATGGGCTATCGCGGCTATGGCCTACCGATCGGTGAGGTGATCTCCGAGGGCAATGTCGGTCTGATGCAGGCGGTGAAGAAGTTCGAGCCCGACAAGGGTTTCCGACTGGCCACCTACGCGATGTGGTGGATTCGCGCCTCGATCCAGGAATATATCCTGCGATCCTGGAGCCTGGTGAAGATGGGCACCACCGCCGCTCAGAAAAAGCTGTTCTTCAATCTGCGCAAGGCCAAGAGCGAGATCAGCGCCCTGGAAGAGGGCGACCTGCATCCCGAACACGTCAGCGCCATCGCCACCAAGCTGGGCGTTCTGGACAGCGAAGTGATCTCGATGAACCGGCGTCTGTCGGGACCGGACGCCTCGCTGAACGCGCCGCTGCGCGCCGATTCGGACAACGAATGGCAGGACTGGCTTGAGGACAAAGAGCAGGTCAGTCAGGAAACCCGTTTGGCCGAAGACGAGGAAAAGTCGCTGCGCATGGGTCTGTTGCAGGTGGCCATGACCGAACTGACCGATCGCGAGCGCCATATCCTGACCGAACGGCGGCTCAAGGACGAGCCGATGACTCTGGAAACCCTGGCGGCCCAATATGGCGTCAGCCGCGAACGGGTGCGCCAGATCGAAGTCCGGGCATTCGAAAAACTGCAACGCGCAATGCGCGCCGCAGCCGTGGAACAGAACCTGGTCAACGCCTGACGGCGACCGCTAGCCCCGGAATGGGTCGCGCATGATGATGATGTCTTCGCGCTCGGGGCTGGTGGTGACGGCCGCGACCTGGGCGCCGATCAGCTCCTCTATCCGCCTGACATATTTCACCGCTGCCGCCGGCAGGTCCTTCCATGAACGGGCGCCGCGCGTGACTCCTTGCCAGCCCTCGATCTCCTCGTAGATCGGTGTCACCGCGGCCTGTTCGCTCAAGCCCGCGGGCAGGTAGTCGATCACCCGGTCGCCAATCCGATAGCCGGTGCAGATCTTGAGGGTGTCGAATCCGTCCAGCACGTCGAGCTTGGTCAGCACCACGCCCTGGATGCCGCTGATCGCCACCGACTGGCGCACCAGAACCGCGTCGAACCAGCCGCAACGCCGCTTGCGGCCGGTGTTGGTGCCGAACTCATTGCCGCGCACGCCGAGCCGCTCGCCGACCTCGTCGCGTAGCTCGCAGGGAAACGGCCCCTCGCCCACTCGGGTGGTGTAGGCCTTGACGATACCCAGCACATAGCCGGTGCTGCCGGGACCCACGCCGGCCCCCGTGCCCGCCTGGCCAGCGACGGTATTGGATGAGGTGACGAACGGATAGGTGCCGTGATCGACATCCAGCATGGTCGCCTGGGCGCCTTCAAACAGAATAAGCCGCCCGTCCTTCATCGCCTGGTCCAGCACCCGCCAGGCCGGTTTGACATAGGGCGTCACCTTGGGCGCGACCTCCAGCAGCATGGCCAACAGCGCCTCGGCGGTGACTTCGGGCAGTTCGAGCCCGGCGCGCAACGGCTGGTGGTGGGCCAGCAGGCGCTCGATCTTGGTCTCCAGCGCGGCCGGATCGGAGAGGTCGCAGAAGCGGATCGCCCGTCGGCCGACCTTGTCTTCATAGGCCGGGCCGATGCCTCGCCCGGTGGTGCCGATCTTGCCGGCTCCGGCGCGGGCCTCACGGGCGGCGTCCAGGTCGCGATGCAGGGGCAGGACCAGGGCGGCGTTGTCGGCCAGCACCAGAATATCGGGATTGATGGTCAGGCCCTGGGCGCGCACCCGCTGAATCTCGTCCAGCAGCGACCAGGGGTCCACAACGACGCCGTTGCCGATCACGCTGAGCTTGCCCTGGACCACGCCCGAAGGCAGCAGGGCGAATTTGTAGGTGCTGGCGCCAACTACGATGGTGTGGCCGGCGTTATTGCCGCCCTGGAACCGCACCACCACGTCGGCCCGATCAGCCAGCCAGTCGATCACCCGGCCCTTGCCCTCGTCGCCCCATTGGGCGCCGATCACCGTCACATTACCCAAGTCGCTTTCGCCTCCGGCGCCAGAGCTTGATGACGTTTCTTCGAAACGCCTGAATCAGGCTCTGCACTTTTAGATCTAGAGCACGATTCAGAATTTGGGCGGTTTCGCCCAAATTCATCGTGCTCTGGTGCGTGGAAAGGCGACGCGAATGTGCGTGGACGACCTTTCCGCGGCCCTTTAGCGCGGGGTGCGCTACAATTCCAGGTCTCCCGACAGCGCCGCCTCCGCCATCGCGCAATGCATGGCGATGCCCCGAGCCATCACATCCTCGTTCAACACCATGCGGTTGGAATGCAGCGCGCAGCAGGTGCGGTAGTCGCCACCCTCTGGCGCGGCGCCGAGAAACACCATGGCCCCGGGGGCTTTTTGCAGGATGTAGGAAAAATCCTCCGCGCCCATCATTGGGTGGGACATGGTCACCCAGGCAGTCTCGCCGAACAGCGCACGGGCGGTGCGGGCGGCCAGATCATTCACCCGGTCGTCGTTGACCGTGACCGGAAAACCCCGATCGATATCGACCTCGACCTTCGCCCCATGGGCGGCGGCGATGCCCTCGGCCACTCGGTGGATGCCTTCGTGGGCGGTGGCGCGGGTGCGCTCGGAGAGGGTGCGCAGGGTGCCCAGCAGGCGCCCATCCTCGGGAATGATGTTGTTGGTGGTGCCGGCCTGGATCTGGGCGATGGTGATCACCGCCGGCTCGAACACCGAAATGCGCCGGGTGACGAACATCTGCAGCGCGGTAACGATCTCGCACAGCACCGGGATCGGATCGAGCGCGTCGTGGGGCATCGAGGCGTGACCGCCGGCTCCGGTCACCTTGATGCGGATCACGTCGGAGGCCGCCATCAAGGTCCCACCTCGGCCGGCGAACACGCCGGTGGGCATGTTGGGCGAGATATGCAGGGCGAAAGCCGCGTCGGGAAGCGGATCGATCAGGCCATCTTCGAGCATGAATCGGGCGCCGTGCCAGCCCTCTTCTCCCGGCTGGAACATGAACATCACCGTCCCGGTCAGCCTGTCGCGCCGCTCGCAAAGGGCGCGGGCGGCGCCGGCCAGCATGGCCACGTGAGTATCGTGACCACAGGCGTGCATCGCACCCTGGTTCAGCGACGTGAAATCCAGACCGGTGTCCTCGGTCAGGGGCAGAGCGTCCATATCGCCGCGCAGCATCACAGTCCGGCCGTTGGCCGGCCCGCGCAGTATGGCCACCAGGCCGGTGGTGGAGGGGCCTTCGCGAATTTCCAGCGGCAAGCCGGCCAGGGCGGCGCGCACCTTGGCGGTGGTCTTGGGCAGGTCCAGCCCCAGCTCCGGCTCGGCGTGGATCGCCCGGCGCAGGGCGATAGCGGCTGGCAGGCCGGCTTCTCCCGCCGCCCTCCAGGTCTCGGCATCGAAAGTCATGGCGTTCATCGGGGCGCTCACTGTGGTCCGCATATTCAAAGGATGAGAGTGCGCGCGTCGCCCGCTTCAAGTCCAGGGTCGCTTTTCTCCATCGCGGCTCCGAGGCTATGAGGGAGCCATGACTCGCCCAAGATTTCACCTCGCCTTTCCCGTGCGGGACCTTTCAGAGGCGCGCGCCTTTTACGGCGACCTGCTCGGCTGCCCGGAGGGCCGCTGCGCCGACGACTGGGTGGATTTCGACTTCCATGGCCACCAGATCGTCGCCCACCTTTCGGAAGAAGGATCTGGCGCGGCCACCAACCACGTCGATGGCGAGGCCGTGCCGGTGCGCCATTTCGGCGTGATCCTCGAGCTGGATGCCTGGCGCGCGCTGGCGGATCGGCTGATCGCGGCGGGGACGCACTTCCTGATCGCGCCCCAAACGCGTTTCGCGGGCCGACCTGGCGAACAAAACACGATGTTCTTCCTCGATCCGTCCGGGAACGCTCTGGAATTCAAAGCCTTCGCCGACGACAGGCAGGTGTTCGCCAGATGAGCGTGACCTTCGAGGACGTGCAATCGGCCGCGATTCTGCTAGCGGGCCTCGCCGTCGAGACTCCGTTGTTGGAGAGCCCGGCGCTGAACGAGCGGCTGGGTGGGCGCGTGCTGATCAAGCCCGAAACGCTCCAGCGCGTTGGCGCCTTCAAGTTCCGGGGCGCCTACAACAGGCTGGCGCGGCTCTCAGCCATCGAGCGCCTGGGCGGCGTGGTGGCCTTTTCATCCGGTAACCATGCCCAAGGCGTAGCCCTCGTCGCGCGGCTGCTGGGGATGCCGGCACTGATCGTCATGCCCAGCGACGCACCGGCGGTGAAGGTGGAGGCGACGCGAGGCTATGGCGCCGAGGTGCGGTTCTATGATCGCGCCACCGACGACCGGGAGGCGATCGCCGCCGTCGCCGCCGTCGAACGCGGCGCGGTGGTGGTTCCGGCTTTCGACGATCCGTTCGTCATCGCCGGCCAAGGCACGGTCGGGCTGGAAATTGTCCGTCAGGCGGAGTCGAGGGGCGTGTCGATTGATCTGCTGCTGTGTCCCGTCGGCGGCGGGGGCCTGCTGGCTGGTGTCAGCTTGGCGATCAAGGCTCTGTCTCCCAGCACCCAACTCCACGGCGTGGAGCCGGCAGGGTTCGATGACACCCGGCTTTCGCTTGAAGCCGGCGAGCGTAGGGGCGCCCCGCCGGCGGCCAGGTCGCTGTGTGACGCGCTGGAGTCGCCAATGCCGGGCGTGCTGACCTTCCCTATCCTGAAAAGGTCCCTGGCGAGTGTCGTGGCCGTTTCCGACGCCGAGGTGGCCGAGGCGATGCGGGTGGCCTATGCCACCCTGAAGTTGGTGGTCGAGCCCGGCGGGTCGGTGGCGCTGGCGGCGCTACTGGCGGGCAGAATCGATCTGGCCGGACGCACCGCGGCTATCGTTCTTTCGGGCGGCAACGTCGATGGCGCTCTGTTCGCCCGTGTGTTGGCGGGAGACCTCTAGACCCGCCGGTGGGCGGTTGGTTCGCCGCCTCCGTTCGCCGAAATGCGGGCCACGGCTTCGGCCAAGGGTTCGACGGTGACAGCCATGTGGTGCGCATTGGCGTGCAACAGGCGCGCATCATCCAGCATCAGGCCGACATGGCCGCGCCAGAACACAAGATCGCCGCGCGCCGCCCGCTCTACCGGAGCGCCCATGACCGCCTGCAGATCGGTATCGCGCGGACAGGCGAGGCCAGCAGCATAGAACGCCTGCTGGACCAGACCCGAGCAATCGATGCCGACGCTGTCGCGGCCGCCCCAAAGATATGGGGTTCCCACGAACCGTTCGGCGATATCTATGAGGTCCACAAAGGCCGCGCCGATCGGGCTCAGGTGGGCGCTTGGCATCCAGCCGCCGCCCTCGATCCTGGTCAGGGCTCCGCTGGTTTCCGTCGCCGTGACCAGGGCGTTGAGGCTGAACGGCCCGCGCGAGGGCGCCTTGATCGATGGCTCCAGGTAGGAGAACGAACGCAACGCGGTGACGCGGTGCGTGGGTTCGAGCGGCCGGGCGGATAGCCCCCCCGCCTCCACCCAGCCCACATAGCCATCGCGGGCCGCCTGGCCCCAGGCGAAGCCATCCTCGATCTCCAACACTTCGAACAGCTCGCCGAACAGCAACTGGTCGAGCTGTTCGGCGTCGACGCTGGGGGCGGCGCGCACCGCGGCGGCGGGGATCACCAGGCGCATCGCCTTGGTCGCCTCGAACCGCGTGGCGCGGACGCTCCCTTCTAGCGCCAGGCTGGCCAGATCGGGGCGCGCCAGGGTCAACCGCAAGTCCCGGCTCACCGGTAGCGGGCTTCCAGCATGGCGAAGATCGCCAGGATCGCCTGGGCCTCCGCGCCGACCGGCCATCCGGGCCTCGCCCGAGGATTCCAGGCGAAGATGTCGAAATGCGCCCATGGGCCCTTGGGGGCGAAGCGTTGCAGGAACAAGGCCGCGGTCACCGAGCCGGCCTGAGCCCAGCCGTCCGGATCGTTCTTGATATCGGCGACGTCGCTATCGAGGGCGGCGGCGTAGGGCGCCCAAAGCGGCATGCGCCAGATCGGGTCGCCTGCGGCGATTGACCCGGCCGCCAGCGCCGCCGCCAAGTCGTCATCGTCGGTGTAGAACGGGATCACCTGCGGTCCCAAAGCCACCCGCGCGGCGCCGGTAAGGGTGGCGAGGTCCAGGGTCAGGTCGGGGTTCAGCTCGCCGGCCCGGGTCAGGGCGTCGGCCAGGATCAGCCGCCCCTCGGCGTCGGTATTGCCGACCTCGATCGAGAGGCCACTACGCGAAGACAACACATCGCCCGGGCGCATGGCGTCGGCGGAGATGGCGTTTTCCACCGCCGGGATCAGCACCGCCAGGCGGACCGGCAGCGCCAGGCCCATGATCATCCGCGCCAGCCCCAGGGCGTGAGCGGCGCCGCCCATGTCTTTCTTCATATGGCGCATGCCTGCCGAGGGCTTGATGTCGAGACCGCCGGTGTCGAAGGCCACGCCCTTGCCGATCACCACCACCAGCGGTCGATCCGCCTCGCCCCAGGTCATCTCGATCATTCTGGGCGCCCGAGCGGCGGTCGCCGCGCGGCCGACCGCGTGCACGGCCGGATAGCCAGCTTCGATCAGATCATCCCCGACCACAACCGATAGGCTTGCCCCGTAGCCAGCCGCCAGATCATGGGCGGCGGACCCTATATCGTCAGGTCCCATGTCGTTGGCCGGCGTGTTGACCAGATCGCGGGTCAGGGCGCAGGCGGCCGCCAGGATCCGGACCCGCACCACGTCCGCGTCGTGGGGAGCCACCAGGCGCGCGACGGCTCCGGCCGGCCTGGCCTTGTAACGATCGAACCGGTAGGTTCCGAACTCCCAGGCCAGGGCGAGATCGTCGGGAGCAAGCCCCACCGCCGAACTGTCGATCCGGTAGTCTCCCGGCGGCAATCGCGCGGAGAGCCCCCGGAAGCTGGCGGCGGCTGGCGTGTCGCCCAGGCCGAACAGCACCCGTTCAAGCGCGCCCTCCGACGAGGGAACTAGAACAAGTTCGCCTACGGCGCCTTTGAAGCCGGCGAGAGTCGCGGCCGCGCGCGCGGCCGACGGGCCGGCTTCCAGAATAGCGGAAGTATAACCATGACCAACGAGGTGAATCGGAACGGGCTCGCAGCCGCGCGCTCCGGGGTCGCTCGGGTCAACAATGATCTCCATCACAAGCGATATCCCATAGACCTGTTACCTCTGTCAGGCGCTCGCACCCAGTCACCCGTGTCTTAGCAGCCACAGTCGGCCCCGAACAACGCTGACCCGCGGGAACCAAAGCCAGGAATGAGAATTAGGCACGGGTAAGCGGTCCAGCGGGCGGCTCGACGGTGACTTTCTCTCCTGAAAAGTATCTGGGGGATCCGGCGGGCAAAACGATGAAACGCGAGACAAGAACATGTCGGCTTGATTGGCCGCCACAGGCAACGAGGGTAATCACCATGAAACTGAAACTGTTGGGCGGAGTCGCCCTTGCGGCGGGGCTGGCCACCTCCGGGGCCTGGGCCTCCGAGAATGGATGGTACGGCGCGGTCGATGTCGGCGGCCATCAGACCGAGAACTTCAACGCGGTTGCCGTGGTTCCCGGCGTCTCGCCCTTTCGGTTCAAGACCCGAGACAACGTCGTGGTGTTCGGCCGCCTCGGCTACAAGCTCATGCCCCACCTTCGGCTGGAAGTTGAAGGCGGCTATCGCCCGACCGGTCTGAAGGGTGTTTCAAGCATCGCCGGCAACGAAATTTTGCTCTGCGACAGCAACAGTTCGGCTGCCTACGACCCCAGCGGTGGTGTCAGCGGAACCTGCGGACGTCCCCAGGGATCGGTCAACACCTACAGCGCGATGGCCAACGCTCTGATCGACATCTTCCCCAATTCGCGTCTTGATCCCTTCATCGGCGGCGGCGCGGGCGTCGTTTTCACGAAGACCAAGGCACACGGCAATCTGGTCGGCCCTGGCCTGCCGGCTCCCAGTTTCCAGGCAGCCGACGTTAACGACTCCAACACGGCCTTTGCCTATCAGGGCATCGGCGGCGTATCCTTCCAGGCTACCGACCGGCTGAATATCGATCTGACCTACCGCTATCTTGGCAGCGACCGGTCTTCTTTCGGTCTGAACTCCGGCGGCACGACGCAGATCTACAAGGCGCGCTACGAGGACCAATCGGTGACGCTGGGTCTCCGATACGCCTTCGCCGCCGCCGCGCCGCCCCGCCGCCGCCGCCCCCGCCGCCGCCCCCGCCGCCCCCGCCGCCCCCGCCGCCCCCGCCGGAGCCAATGGCTCCGCCGCCCCCACCGC
>JAYVYH010000291.1:0-9134 GCA_043784385.1 Caulobacteraceae bacterium
AAGGAAGGCCAGGAACTGGTGGCGGAAATGCTGCTGACCACGCCGCTGGGCCTGCGCCTGACCAAGGAGTGCCTGAACCACTCGGTCGACGCCGGCGGACTGGAGGCGGCCATCGCCATGGAGGACCGCAACCAGATCCTCTGCGCCCAGAGCGAGGACTTCCAGGAAGGCGTGCGGGCGTTCCTGGAGAAGCGGCCACCCGTTTACAAGAAGGCCTGAGGCGATGATCGAACCCGGCACACAACGTCTGATCGGTGAGAAGGACGGCGCGATTGGCTGGATGATCTTCAACCATCCCGAGCGCCGCAACGCGATCTCGCTCGACATGTGGGCGGCGATCCCGACCGTGCTCGAGGCCTTCGAGGCGGACCCAGAGATCCGCGTCATCGTGTTCAAGGGGGCCGGCGACAAGGCCTTCATCTCGGGCGCCGACATCTCCCAGTTCGGCCAGCACCGCGACGATCGGGCGGCTAACGCCGTCTACAGCGCCCAGAGCGCCGCGGCGACGCGGGCGATGGTCGGACTTTCCAAGCCGTCGATCGCCATGATCCGGGGGTTCTGTATCGGCGGCGGCATGGCCGTGGCGCTGACCTGCGACCTGCGCATCTGTTCGAAGGGTAGCAAGTTCGGCATTCCGGCGGCGCGGCTCGGTCTTGGCTATGCGTTCGACGGCGTGAAAGCCCTGGTCGATCTGGTCGGTCCATCCTTCGCGAAGGAAATCCTGTTCACCGCCCGCCATCTCGACGCCGCCGAGGCCGCGGCGGGCGGCTTGGTCAACAAGGTCGTCGCTCCCGACGATCTGGAGGCAACGGTGCGGCGCTACGCGGAAATGATCGGCGAGAACGCTCCACTGACTGTCAAGGCAGCGAAGATCGCGGTTCGCGAAGCGCTGAAGGACCCGGAGGAGCGAAAGCTCGACCAGGCCGCCGCCGCCGTCGACGCGTGTTTCCAAAGCGCCGACTACGCCGAGGGTCGCAAGGCCTTCATGGAAAAACGCCAGCCCGTGTTTCGGGGTCTTTAGAATCTGATTGTGCAGGCGATTGATGCGGTCCAGTTCGGCGACGCCCGGCCATAGACCCCGCCATAGTGTTCGGTGACCACGGGCTTGCAACCTTTCAACACATACAGCACCGCCTTCATGATTGTCCGGTCCCTCCGTGCCAATGACGATGAGACATCGCCCCCCGGAAGTTTACCCTTGAGGTCGTCAGTTGAAACATCGACATGGTCATGCCCCGCACGACAGCCAGAGCCCCCGTTTCCGCTGGTGGTGCTGAAAACGAGGAAGGCCGCAGGCCGGCGCTGATTTCAGCACCACCAGCGGCGTCGCCCGAACTTGTGGACCGGCGATGCCGGCGGCGGATATTTACGGCGGCCGACAAGGTTCGGATCCTGGCCGAGATCGACCGTGCTGGGCCTGGCGGCTCCGGCGCCTATGAGGCTCTAAGGGCCCCAAGCGCACCTTGGCCAACTCGATGGCGGCCGACCCTGGGCGCCTTCTACCGCCGCCTCTCGGCAAGGCGAAGGCCGTCAACGCCACTTCACCGATCAAGGCTGCGGATAGGCAAGCTCCACAGCCAGGTTGTTGATCCGGATAGTGACCCTCGGCGCCATCGAAATCCTCGCTCAGATCGCGGCTATGGCCGCCGTGTCCACGCTTGGCGCCGCCGGGCCGTGACTTCTCTCGCTGGGTCTTGCGATCCATCGATGGCGGCTTCGACGACGTGCGCGACGTCTTCTCAGGGCGCTGCAGACGCAGCACCGCCTCGATCAACTCAGCCTTGCTCAGAAGCTCAAGATCCAACCGGCCCATGCCATCTTGAATCAGCGTTCACAACCCGCCGCAAGGGGGTGGGTAATTACCTTTGATCCTCGTCTCTTCATCAATAACGCCTCGCAACGATTATCCGATTTGTATTGGTGCCCTTGGCGTTGTTATTTACGCCCCAACAGTTGGCGGTCTTGGTAAAATCCTGGACGTTTACGACTACTGCCAGTGGCTCAAACTGTAACCCGTCTATCGCCTCAAGAACTAGGCGATCCAGTTCCACTTTTCCGTTGCGGACTTCCCCGACCTCGTAGGCCACATGGCCTCCTGGCCGCACGATACGCTGTAGCTCCAGAAATATGCGCCGTGTAAATGCCGTCCAGTCGTTGGGTTTTTTATGCATGGAAATTGGAATCGTCTTGAAATCTGTTCCGACGAACCAACATCGAAGCCAGTTATCGCCAGCATATTGAACTATATCAAGAAAGGGAGGGGACGTCACAACAAGATCTACAGATGCGGTGTTGATGTGGGGAGTGCATTCGGCCGGACCAACGAAGAGGCGAAAATCAAGACCCCCTGGCGGCACGCCATCTTTTAAAAGGCCACGCGACTTCTTGGCAATGATATTGGGCACCACCCGCCTCGGGGGAACATGATTTCTCTTTGCATTGATTTTGCGCTGAGCGGCAACGGATACAGCCTGGTTCGGTGGCAACGAGTAGACGGAAAAAAAACCTGGAGAGTGCCCGGTCAGCCGGTTGATCGCGACCATTCTGATCCAGTCATCAACTGGGTCCGCTATTCCGGCCGCCTCACGCGCGGAGAGGTAGGCGCGCAGCGCGCAAATCTCTTGGAGCGTTTCCGGATGGTAAAATACCTTGAGCTCCAGAGGTGTTTCCACCTCGGCCTCCCAATTGATCTCGCCAAGCCTGTCCAAAACCCTGATCATACTCGGAGGGGCTAGGCGAGGTCTGGTGAAGTAAGTACTAAGCGGATTTATATCGTTGCCAAGGGCGTTCCGCCCCATCAGCGCCGCCTGAACGGGCGTCGTTCCCCGACCCATAAAAGGGTCATAGACAATATCGCCCGGTCCGGTCAGGCGGTCGATGAAGAAGCCCGGTAATTGGGGCTTGAAGCAGGCTCGATAACTTACTTCATGGAGGGCGTGGCCCTGTCGTTGTCGCGCGGTCCAAAACTCGTTGAAAAAATAGGGAATCCCCCCTTTCATGAGGGTTTCCGTTCGCTTCCCTTCATAAGTGAATGCCGCGATCTGTTCCGCAAACGACGATCCGGCGTCGCCCCCCGGTCGGTCGTCGAACAGCGCCAACTGCCTATGCAACATGGACATCCCCAAATCAGTCCAGAGGATACACTGCCGTAGCGCCGCAATATATAAACTGAATGATCGCGGCGAAGGAGACGTCTCGGAATAGTGTTGGGGGGGCTGCCAAATTCCCTCGGCAGGCTTGAAATGGAAAACCGCGGAAAACCGGGACGCAGACCGCCTTCCCAGTTTTCCTCCCAGCAGGTCTGTACTCTTGGCGCAGGGGACAAAGGCGGCGGACGTAGTCACCACGCCGAGTGCTGGTCAGCTTGACCAAAGCAGGGCGGCGAGTGAAACGTCCTCGTCGATATCCGGCAAATGTATGCCTTGACCACCACCGGTCAGGATATCGTCGGTGTCATTCGGCCCGCCCAGCGAGGCGACCCCTGTGGGTCGGCGAAGGCCTGGTCGACCGCGTAGATCGGACCGCAGGGAATGCCCGCCGCCTCGAGCAGGCCGATCCAGTGGGCGCTCGGTCGCGTCGCGGTCTCTTTAGCAATGGCCGCGTTTGGCGCCTCGCGGTGAGCGACGCGGCCGAGGCTCGAGCGCCAGTCGGGGTTCTCCCGCCAATCTTGTCGGCCCATGGCTTCGCACATCGTCTTCCACTGCGCCGGCCAGGAGGCGGCGATGGTCGGTTGATCGTTGCCGGTCTGGCCCGCCACCTCGCCGACCATCAGCCAGCGCGAGGCCTGGAAATCCAGCATTAACAACTGGTTCTCTAGCAGCGAGGTATGGACGAAGGCGCCCTCGCCGGTTCGCTCGCGCCGGAACAGCGCCATCATGATCGCCAGGGCCAGCAGGTTACCGGCGGTCATGTCCGAGACCGCGATGCCGGCCCGCATTGGTCCGCCGTCCGGGGCGCCGGTGATCGACATCGGCCCGCCCATGCCCTGGGCGATCTGGTCGACGCCGGCCAGATCGCCATTGGGTCCCTCCTGTCCCAAGCCCCTGATGCTGCCGTAGATGAGGCGGGGATTGATCGGCTTCAGGTCCTCATAGGCTATGCCCAGCCGGTGTTTCACCGCTGGGCGCATGTTTTCCACCACCACGTCCGATGTCCGCGCCAGGCGCAGAAAGGCCTCGTGGCCGCGCGGGGATTTGAGATCGAGGCTGATCGCCCGCTTGCCGCGGTGCAGGTTCTGATAGTCGTAGCCGTCCCGCGAAGCCCTGGTTTCCGCGGTGGCGCTGGGCGCCTGCACGATGATCACGTCGGCGCCCCAGTCGGACAGATGCCGCGCGGAGGTCGGTCCGGCCCGGGCCAGCGTCAGGTCGAGCACGACCAGGCCTTTCAGGGGTTGGTCGGATTCCGCCAGGACGAGAACTGCCTTCAGACCACCAGGTTTTGGACTGGTCGGACATCGCCGCTGTCCGGAAACACCAGGGTGTCGAGTTTGGCGCGGTCCACGCCTAGATGCTCTCGGAGAAGGCCCTTGAACAGGGCGCGCATGTCCAGGGTCGGCGCGGTATCGCGGTTCTCGAACAGGGCGCTGGCCGCCAGTGTCGGCCAGTCGCCGATGATGCCGCCCGGCTTCAAGGCGCCTCCCAGCACCACAGCCGTGGAGGCAGTGCCGTGGTCGGTGCCCCCCGTGCCGTTGATCCGTGCGGTGCGCCCGAACTCGGTAGCCGTCACCACCACGGTGTCGCGCCACGCGTCGCCGAGGCCCGAGGACAGGCCTTCCAGAAACGCGTCGACATAGGTCAGCCGCGCGGCCAGCTGGCCCTGGGCGGCGCCTTGATTGGCGTGGGTGTCGAAGCCTTCCAGCGACACCGCCGCCACCTGCTTGCCATCGGGTTGAGTCATCAGGCCCGCCAGCGTGGCGCCCAGCTTGCGAGCCTGCGGGCGGCCTTGTCGCGGTGCGGCGGCCATGGCCAAGGCCATGGATGGACCACCGCCCATCGCCGGACCCGCCGCCATATCGGCCACGGCCGCCTTGGCCATTGCCTCCGTCGCCAAGCCGCTGGCGAGAGCCGGTCCGAGCAACGGATCGTGGGCGTAAAGGTCCTGCAGAATAGCCGGCAGCCGATGGTCGATCTGGACCCCGCCGCCGGGAGACCAGGACGCCGCCTTGATGCGGCCACGCAGGATCAGGGGTGCGGTGGCGCCGACGCTGATCGCCCCGACCTTGCCGGGAGGACCCATGGCCTCCACCGCCCGGTTCAGCCAGCCCGAAGCGGACCCGTAGACGGTCGGGGCGCCGGTCTCCAGAACGTCCTGGGCTTCGAAGTGCGAGCGCAAACGGTCCGGGGTGGCCACGGCGGGCGCGATCCGGGCCTGACCCTTGATCGCCAGGTCGTGGATGCTGGTCAGCGTCGGGTGCAGGCCGAAGGTGTGATCCAGCTTCAGCGCGCCACCGGGCTGATCGAAACCGGGCAGGGCGATCGAACCCCGCAGGCTGGCATAGTCCGGATCGCCCACCGGCGGAGATAGCGACAGCCCGTCGAGACCGCCACGGCAGACGATCACGACCAGTTTCCTGCGCGCCACGCCGGCGTCAACGTCGGCGATGGCGCGGGCCGCGAACAGCTCGACGGTGACGCCCATGCCGAGGGCTCCCGCCAGGGCCTGGCGGCGCGACGGGTTCGAAGGCTGGCTCATCGGCGTTGAAACTCCGGGCTCATCAGCAATACGGCCAGACCCTCGGCGCGGGTCTCCGCCCTGGCGATGGTCTGGGCCGTGAGGGGCGTCAGACGCGCGCCCAGGGACGCCCGGGCCAGCACCACCGGATCATGGTCGGCCACGGCGCCGGCGGCGAAGGCTTCGCTCCATGTCATCCGCTTGATCACCGCATCGGGCGCGCACCATGCCGGGCCTTCTTCCGCCCAGCCCTTGGGAGACGGAGCGCTGAACGGTTTCTGGCCCATGGCGGTCAGGACCGGGGCGATGGTGGAGATTTCCTGGGGTTCGACTCCCGTGGCGCGCCAACTGGAAACCAGAAATTCGTAGGGCGTCTTGAATTTCATCGCGGCCGGAGCCCAGGTTTCGGGGGCCATGATCAAGGCATGGGCCACCAGCCCAAGCTGGCCGTCCGAGGCGAGATAGGCGCCGGCCAGCTTGTCGACCAGGGTCGGTGGCGGATCATCGGCGACGAAATGCTGGGCGATCCCGGTGGCGAGGTGATGCGCGGTATGGGGGCTGGCGGCCAGGGTCTTGATGACCGCGCGGGCCTGTTCCTGTCCGCCGTCGGCGTAGCGTCGGCCCATGATCTCGCGGACGCCCGGCTCATGCGCCACGGCACGGAAGAAGAATCTGCCTTCCCGGTCGGGTGATTCCCTCGCGCCGACGATGCTCCAGCCGGTCATGGCCCGCGCGAACTCGGTGACGTCGGCCTGAGTGTAGCCAGCCTCAAGGCCGACACTGTGCAGCTCCAGGATCTCCCGGGCCAGATTCTCATTGAGACCGGCATGTTTGCCGCCGCGCGCCTGGTATTTGGCCGCCGGGCTTCCCGGACCGATCGACTGGGCCTGGTCCAGATAGAGCAGCATGGCCGGATGGCTGGATGAGGCCGCCAGAAGGTCCTCGAATCTGCCGAATACATTGGGGCGAATGGCTTCCTGCTCGAAGGGTCCCACCAGGGTGGCGGTGATCAACCTGTTGGCGGAGACGGTGAAGTGGTTGGCCCAGAACAGGGTCCAGCGCTCGCGGAAAGCCGCGTCGGTGGTGGCGGCCAGCCTGACGCGAGCCATGAAATCCACGCCCGTGTCATCGCGCAGCAGCCGGAACGCCGCCTTGACGGGGTCGGTCTTGGCGTCGCCGGCGGCCTTGGCCACCTGTTGTTGCTGTTGATAGTCGCGCAGGGCGATGAAGCGATCCACCGAAGTGGGCTGGCGGCCGGCGGGCTGATCGGCCCCGCCGTCACGTATCTGAGAAAGCAATTGTTCCTGCGGGTTATCCCGATAGGAGGCGATTTCACCGGGTTTGGCGCCCAGTCCCAGACGGGTCGCCGCTATGGCATTCATCAGGTCAGCGTTGATCATCATGACAGTCTGCATGATAATCGCCCAACATTGCCGACGTATTGCTCTACCCGCCGCGATCGATAAGGACTTTTGATGGCCGAATCCACCGACCCCCTGCGACGACCGCGCCGGTTCTACAAAACCGTGTCGGTGGCCGGGGAGGGTGGCGCGTTCGCCCTGTCGCTGGATGGCCGGGCGCCGCGAACGCCCGCCGGTCGACCCCTGATCCTGCCCACCCTCGCCCTCGCCGAACTGCTGGCAGAGGAATGGCGGCGCCAAGGAAACACGATCCTCTACACAGCCATGCCCGCCACCCGGCTCGCCCATACCGCCATCGACGTGGTGGCCGGTGCGCGAAGCCTGAGCATCGAAAGCGTGACCCGTTTCGGCGATGCCGATCTGCTCTGCTATTTCGCCGACCACCCACGAAGTCTGGTTCATCGTCAGGAAAAGGTCTGGATCCCTTTGTTGGAATGGGCGCGAGAGGCCCATGGCCTCGCCTTCGAGCACGCCTCCGGGATCATCCATAGGAAGCAACCGCCGGAGGCGCTGGCGCGCTTGGCCGCCATCGTCGAGCCGCTGGATGACTTCGGCCTGGCCGGCCTGGCTTTCGCCGCCGCCCTGCTCGGTTCGGCGATCCTGGCTATCGCCTTGCGGGACGGGCGCATCCGGGCGGAGGAGGCCATGGGCGCGTCGCGCCTCGACGAGATTTTCCAGGAGGAACGCTGGGGCGTCGACGCCGAAGCGAAATCCAAAGCCGACGCCATGGCCGTCGAGGCGGTGATGGCCGAGCGCTGGTTCGCCGCCCTGGCTTGACCAACTTGTCACGTGGCGCGCCGACCTTTAGGCCGTCGCCAACGACCCAAGAGGAAACGCATGCAGCATATACTCGAAGAGCTTGAGGTCCGCCGTGAACGGGCCAGGGCCGGCGGCGGCCCCAAGCGCGTCGCCTCTCAGCACGCCAAGGGCAAACTGACCGCGCGCGAACGCATCGACGTACTGCTCGACGAGGGTTCGTTCGAGGAGTTCGACATGTTCGTCGAACACCGAAGCCACGACTTCGGCATGGAGGACCAGCGGGTCCCCGGCGATGGGGTGGTCACCGGCTGGGGAACGATCAACGGCCGCGTGGTCTATGTGTTCTCCAAGGACTTCACGGTGATGGGCGGGTCGCTGTCCAAGGCCCACGCCGAAAAGATCGTCAAGGTGCAGGAAATGGCGCTGCGCAACGGGGCCCCGATCATCGGCCTGTTCGACGCCGGCGGCGCGCGCATCCAGGAGGGCGTCGACTCCCTGGCCGGCTATGCCGACATCTTTCTTCAGAACGTGCTGGCCTCGGGCGTGATCCCCCAGATCAGCGTGATCATGGGGCCCTGCGCTGGCGGCGACGTCTATTCCCCGGCCATGACCGACTTCATCTTCATGGTGAAGGACACTGCCTACATGTACGTCACCGGTCCCGACGTGGTGAAAGCGGCCCTCAACGAGGACGTCAGCCACGCCGATCTGGGTGGCTATCGAATGCACGCCATCAAGTCGGGCGTTTCCGACGGCGCATTCGATAACGATCTCGAAGCGCTGACTCAGGTCCGCCGGCTGATCGACTTTCTTCCTCCTTCCAACCGGGAGAAGCCGCCGCATCGCGAGAGCTTCGACGATCCCGATCGCGCCGAGCCCTCGCTGGACACCCTGGTTCCGGCCAGCGCCAACAAACCCTACGACATGAAGGAGCTGATCCTTAAGGTCGTCGACGAGGCCGATTTTTTCGAGGTCTCGCCCGATCACGCCAAGAACATCATCGTCGGCTTCGGGCGCCTGGACGGCGATACCGTGGGGTTCATCGCCAACCAGCCGCAGGTGCTGGCCGGCGCGCTCGACATCGACGCCTCGCGCAAGGCCGCCCGGCTGGTGCGCTTCTGCGACGCCTTCAATATCCCGGTGGTGACGTTCGTGGACGTGCCGGGTTTCATGCCAGGCACCAAGCAGGAGCAGGGCGGCCTGATCAAGCACGGCGCCAAGCTGCTGTTCGCCTTCGCTGAGGCAACGGTGCCCAAAGTCACGCTGATCACCCGCAAGGCTTAT
>JAYVYH010000292.1:0-4337 GCA_043784385.1 Caulobacteraceae bacterium
AGAAGCGGCGGCTGGGCGCGGACAGCCTGATTCCAAAGCGGATCAAGTTCCAGAAGTTCGGGCGGTAGGGGAGCGGTCTCGGCCGGTTCTCACCGTTAAACCACCGTTAATACGGTGGGATCGGAGGCGGGTAGGTTCCGAAAACTCGGGCGCTGGGAGGGAGCGCTCGGGGGGGCGGCGGGGAGATCGCGGGGCGATTCCGGGGCGCTGGCGGGGCGCTTTCGGGGATCCGTGAGGGCGTGCGTTGGGCGCTTTCTGGGAGGCATTGGGCGCGCTATCAAGCATCAATGGCGACACAAGTAATTGTAATATTTGTGTTTTAATCGAATTTTTTCCCATAGCGCCCCTCCAGGGCGCGAGGATGAAGGAGTCGATCGCTTCGGCGCCGTCGATCCTAGGGAGAGCGCCGTGAGGTGAACTGAACCGCCCCGTGTTTGCCGTAGACTCCAACCTTTGAGAAGCTGGAGCCATGAAGAGCAAGACAACGACGAGGTTTTCCCGGGAGGTCCGTGAGCGGGCTGTTCGCGCAGCATGGCGAGGCGCTGTTCCGCTAGGGTGGTGCGCGGGTCGGCCACGTCGGCAGCGGGGTTGCTCCCGGGTAGAAGCGCGCGGCGGCGTGGTGTGGAAGGCGTGTTCCGACATGACACGGATAGTTACATATTGCAACATCAAAGTCAAGGATCGACCAGCAGGGTGTGCAAGTTAAGGGCATGGGATCAAATTCTCGTCCCCAGGCCACTCGACACGAATCGCACCATGACGTCTCAATGGATCCGTCGGACTGATCTGGAAACCGTCATTTCAAAGAGGCTCCTCGCCAAATCGTGAGCGCTCCCTCCGCCGTTCCGTGCCCGTTTTGTATTCCCGAAGACGGGCGCGTGGCGTTCATCGAACCGTTGCTGAAATGTATCTGGGACGCGTTCCCAGTGACCGTGGGGCACCTGCTGCTAACGCCTCATCGTCACGTCGCATCTTGGTTAGAGCTGTACCCTGCTGAGCAGGCGGCGCTGACGCAAGCTGTAGCGAAGGCTCAGAGCCTGATCGCGGAGCGGTGGCCCGCAGCGGCGTTCAATGTCGGGTTCAACGACGGGGCGGCGGCGGGGCAGACAATTCCGCATTTTCACTTGCACGTCATCCCGCGTCGCGAGGGCGACGTCGCCGATCCCCGTGGTGGCGTGCGACATGTCATTCCCGGGAAGGGTAACTACCTCGCTAATCCGACTCCCCCGGAAAGCCCCGCGATCACGCCGGGGAGCCCCCACACCCGTGCCCTTATAGCCGGCGGCGAAGACGCCCTGATCAAACACCTTTTGCCCCACATCGACGCCGCAGATCGGGTTGATGTCGCCGTTTCCTTCACGATGGAGAGCGGCGTCCGTTTGCTTCGGCCTCACCTGCAAGACCTGTTGGATAGGCGGGGCGCGTTGCGGTTTCTGACCGGAGACTATCTCGATGTGACGGACCCTGGCGCCCTGCGTCGATTGCTCGACCTTGAGGGGGACGCTGAGTTCCTGGTCTTCGAGGCTGCGACCACGGGATTTCATCCAAAATCGTGGATCTTTCATCTGCCGAACGGATCGGGCGTGGCTGTTGTCGGAAGCTCCAACCTCTCCGAGGCGGCCCTAAAGACTGGCGTCGAATGGAATTATCGCGTCCTGACCGCCGACCAAGGCGGCGGCTGGCGCGATGTTCTCGATGGTTTTGAGGCGCTGGTCCGCCGCCCGGAGATCAACAGCCTCACACACGACTGGATCGACGCCTATGAGCGCCGGCGTCGGCCGTCTGATCGGAACTCCAATGGCGTCGAGGCGGTGGAGGAGCCGCCGCCTTTTGCGCCTGCGCCACATATGGTTCAGCAACAAGCCTTGCTGGCGCTGGACGCGACCCGAACGGCCGGTTTCGCCGCGGGCATGGTGGTGCTGGCCACGGGCCTGGGTAAGACATGGTTGAGCGCTTTCGATGCCGACAGGCCCGAATTCCGACGCGTGCTGTTCGTCGCGCACCGCGACGAAATCCTGACTCAGGCGATGGAGACCTTTCGGGTGTGCCGGCCCGGGGCGCGATTGGGCCGCTACACCGGCGGCCAAAAGGATCTGGACTCGGACGTGCTGTTCGCCTCGATCCAGACCCTGGGTCGAACCGCGCATCTGAAGCGCTTCGCCCCGGACGCCTTCGACTACATCGTGGTGGACGAGTTTCACCACGCCTCGGCGCGAACCTATCGCGCCCTGATCGAGCATTTCACGCCTAAGTTCCTACTCGGTTTGACGGCGACCCCGGACCGCATGGACGGCGGCGACCTGCTGGGGCTCTGTCAGGACAACCTGGTGTTCCGGTGTGACGCCTTCGAGGGCATCGAGCGCCAGCTGTTGTCGGCGTTCAGCTATTTCGGTGTCCCGGACACGGTCGACTATTCCAATATCCCCTGGCGCGCGGGCCGGTTCGACGAGAAGGACCTTGAGCTGGCCTTGGCCACCCAGGCCCGGGCGCAGAACGCCTTTGAGCAACACACCAGATTGGCGGGCGCCGGATCGCGGACGTTGGGCTTTTGCTGTTCGCAACGGCACGCCGACTTCATGGCGGATTTCTTCCGCGCAAAGGGGCTGCGATGCGCCTCGGTCCATGCAGGGGCGACTTCGGCCCCGCGCGCAAGTTCGCTGCAAAGACTGCGGAACGGAGACCTGGACGTCCTGTTCGCGGTCGACATGTTCAATGAGGGCGTCGACGTGCCCGAGATAGACACCGTGTTGATGCTGCGGCCGACGGAATCGACCACGATCTGGATGCAGCAATTCGGGCGTGGCCTGAGAAAAGCGCCCGGTAAGGCAAGGCTGAAGGTCGTCGACTACATCGGCAACCACCGGGCATTTCTGGTGAAGGCGGGTGCGCTGTTCGACTGCGGCGTCAACGATGCCGTGCTTCGCCAGCGGCTGATGGAGGCGGCGGCGCATACGCTGGTCCTGCCGCCGGGGTGCGACGTCACCTACGAGTTGGAGGCCTTGGAAATCCTTCGCGGCCTGTTACGGGCGCCGCGGCAGGCCGACGCCTTCGAAGCCCATTATGTCGACGTCAAGCTCCGGCGCGGTCAGCGCCCGTTCGCGACGGACATGGGGCAGGCGGGATTCAATCCACGCATGAACGCCTTCGGGGACTGGTTCGGGTTCGTTCAGGCGCAGGGCGATTTGAACGGGGATGAGATTCGGACGCTGGACAGGCATCGCGATTTTCTGGCCACGCTGGCCACCACGAGGCTTGTGCGCAGCTACAAGATGTTGGTGTTGAGGGCGATGCATGCGGAGGGCGCGCTGCCTGGCCGCATCGACATTGACGCCCTGACGAGACGGTTTGCCGGGGTGGCGGCGTCGAACCCCCGGTTTCGGGCCGATGTTTCCACGGGTCTCGAGGACCATGGCGCGTTGAAGGCGTTGCTGGCGCGTTACCCCGTTGATGTCTGGACGAAGGTGCGTGGCGGTCGGACGCCTTCGTTCTTCGCCTTTGAGAATGGCGTATTCTCGACGCGCTTCGACGCGACCGACGGCGATCGCCCCGCGTTCGACGATCTGCTGATGGAGATCATCGATTGGCGGCTCGCCGACTATCTGCGCCGACCTGTTCCCGAGGCCGACGACGAGGAAGGCGGCGTCGAAGCCGAAGACCAGATGGGAGGGGGCGATGTGTCATCCGCGGTGACCTGGGCCGAATATATGCGCGAAGACATTCCAGGTTTATTTGGCCACCAGTTCAACACCGGGGCCTGGAACCAGGGATGGGTGGCGCAGGGCGCCGACGCCTTTATTCTCACGACGATCGACAAGAGGGGGCTATCCGCGGGGGCAACTTACGAGGGTGAGTTTCTCAACGAGACGACGTTCCGGTGGCAGAGCCAGAACAAGGCCGTTCAAAATTCGAGGCACGGGCGGATCATCAGCGGACGAGAGCCCGGCTATCGCGTCCATCTGTTCGTGAGGCCGGAGAAGCTGCGGGGGTCGAAGGCGGCGCCGTTCCTGTATTGCGGGGACGTGGATTTCGCGACGTGGGAAGGCGAGCGGCCGATCACGGTGACCTGGGGGCTGCGGAGCGCGGTTCCGGAGCATTATCGGCGCATGCTCGGCCTTGAATGATGAGACTCCCGTTCGGCGGAGTGCGGGCCGAGGCAGTGGCGGGCGAGGACGCCCGCGGTCCGAGGGGTTCCGCCGTTTCCGCTTGCGGCTGATCGTTCGGTAAGCAACTATCATACCACCGTCCAACCGTCTCGAGAGGACTGAGTCATGGCAGCCACCGCGAAACGCACGTTCAGCCTGCCGGCCGAACAGTCGCGCTACATCGATACGCTGGTG
>JAYVYH010000293.1:0-6379 GCA_043784385.1 Caulobacteraceae bacterium
CTTTAAGCTCCGCATTCGCCGGCTGGGAGACCGTGGCGCTTCGTGTTTGCGGCCCATTGCGCCGAATTAAGCTGCGGCCACACGCGGCCTTTGTTAGCCTAGTTCGATACAAGAGAGGAGCGCCGCTTGAGTTCCGTGTTGGTCTTGGCCGCGGTCGCCGCCGCAGCACCAGCGCCCGTGGCGGGCGCCGTGGCCCATGTGATCAGCTATCCGGTGGATTTCTTCAGCGCGTCGCAGCCTACATCGGCCCTGGATATGCTGGGACACCTTCCCGGCTTCACTTTTGACCGGGGCGGGGGTTCGCGGGGCTTCACCGGCTCCGCCGGCAATGTGCTGGTTGATGGCGCGCGCCCAGCGTCGAAGGATGACAACCTCGAAGACGTGCTGCGCCGGATTCCGGCCTCGTCGGTGCAGCGCGTCGAGGTCATCCTGGGCGGTGCTCCAGGTATCGACATGCAGGGCAAGACCGTACTGGCCAATATAATTCGCCGGCGGGACGCCGGGGGTAAGGTCACGGTCTCGCTATCCGGAACCCGCGGTCTCGACGGCATACTGAGCGGAAACCTGCTGCTGCAGGGCGAACAGCGGTTTGGCGACACCGCCGTGGAGGGCTCGTTCCGGGCCGCGAAGTTTCTGGATTCCGGCCTTGGCTCCGGTTCGTGGGTGCGCGCCGGCCCCGATGGTGTGCCGATCTTCCTCGCCAACGAGGCCGCACGCGGCGCTGACCAGCAATACAAGGCCACCGGCGCGATCGAGACGCCCGTGCTTGGCGGCAAGCTGCGTCTCAACCTGTCCCTGAACCATGAACCCTATTCGGGCATGCAGGCCGACGCTCTGGTCCCGGCGCCCGGCCTTGAAACCGATAGTTACACTCAGGTCCAGAACAGCGGCGAGCTCGGCCTTCGCTATGAACGCGCGTTCGGGCCGATACTGAAGCTTGAGACAATAGCCCTGCAACGGCTGGGTCGGCAGGTGAACACCGACACATTCCTCAGCGACGCCGCGACCTCGGCGCGCACGGGGGACGGTGTTTCGGCCCTGTTCAACCTGCACAAATCCACCGGCGAAAGCATCGGGCGCGTCAATCTGACCGTGCAGGCGGGCCCTAGCCTAGCTCTACAGCTGGGCGGCGAGGGCGACTACAATCGGTTGAGCTCCACGACCCGGTTTCGGGCCAATGGCGAGTTGGTCACCTTGCCGGCCGCCGATGTCCAGGTCAATGAATTGCGCGGCGAAGCGTTCGCCACCGCCACCTGGCAGGCGACGCCCAAGCTGACGGCGGAAGTGGGCGTGCGTGTCGAGGCCTCCCGCATCGCCTCGTCGGGCGACGTGATCAGCGGCCGCGCCCTGGTGTTTCCCAAGCCTCGCCTGGCCCTGACCTATTCGCCCGAAGGCGCTGATCAGTTTCGCCTGCGGGTCGAACGTGAGGTGGGTCAGCTCAATTTCGACGATTTCACCGCCCAGACCGCCGGGCTCAACACCGGCACGGTCCAGGCCGGCAACCCAACCCTGAATCCGGACAGCGACTGGGTGGCCGAGGCGGCGTGGGAGCGAAAATTCTGGCGCTCCGCCGATATCACCGTCACCTATCGGCACTTCTGGCTGGATACCGTCGTGGATCGCATAGGTGTTCCCAGTCCATCGGGAACCTATGACGCGCCAGGCGATATCGGATCGGGGAGCAAGGACGAATTGGCCATCGCCCTAACCCTGCCGACCGATCGGCTGGGCATACCGCGCGGCCAGATCACAGGCGACGCTACTTGGCGCCACGCCAGCGTGACTGACCCGACGACGGGCCAGACCCGGACCGCGTCCGGACTGCATCAGAGCGACTGGAACCTGCATTTCACTCAAGGCTTGCCGCGTTGGAAAGCCAGTTGGGGCGCCGAAATTTTCGGACCATTCGTCGAAACCTTCTATCGATTTGACGAAGTCGACACCACCAAGCTCAGCCTGTTCGTGCAGCTGTTCGCTGAATATCAGCCTCGTCCAGACCTGTCGTTCCGGGTTGAATTCTTAAATGCCGCAGGTCAGGATCTTGAACGCAGCCGTCAGTTGTTCGCCGACGCACGCGGATCGAGCGCGGTGGATTTCACCGACGTGCATTCGACCCGGCTACGCCAGTTCTTGAAGCTGAAGATCGTCAAGTCGTTCTCGTGATCTAGACCCACCGCACAGCCGCGAGTGAGGCGCCTACCGCGCCTCCGGCCCCTTCTTCATGAACTTGAAGAAATCGGAGTCCGGCGACAGCACCATGGTGGTGTCGCCTTTCGAAAACACGTTCTGGTAGGCCTGCATCGAGCGGAAGAACGCGGCGAACCGTGGGTCCTTGCCGAAGCTGACGCCGAATATACGCGCGCTTTCTCCATCGCCGACCCCCTGGGTGGTGGAGGCCTGGGCGGTGGCGGTGGCCAGGGTGATGGTCACCTGCTTGTCGGCGTCGGCCACCACCTCGCGGCGGTTCTGCTCGCCCACGGCGCGGATCTGAGCGGCCTGCTGCTGCAGGTTGGATTTCATCCGCGCGTAGACCGCCTCCTGGTTGGCGGCCGGCAGGTCGGCGCGCTTGATCCGCAGGTCGATCACGTCGATGCCGAAGTTGGACTTGGCGGCCCGGGTGCGGACGTCGGCCAGGGTCTCGGCCATCAGCGCGTCGCGGCGCCCGGAAATGATGTCGCTGGCCGTCGCGGCGCCCAGCACCTGGCGCAGCGACGAGTTGATCAGCGGTTCGATCAGCGTGCTGGCGTTGGCCTCGCTGCGCAGGGTCCGGTAATACTGAAGCGGATTGGCGATGCGGTAGCGGACGAAGGCGTCGACCACCAGTCGTTGCTGGTCGGCGGAGATCACCTCTTCCTGGTGCGCCTCGATCGGCTGGTTGCGCTTGTCGAGCGTCACCAACTCCTCGGTGAACGGCGTCTTCATGTACAGGCCCGGATGGTCGGGGCCGCCGGGCGGATTGATCACCCGCACCGGCTCGCCCAGGTTCACCACCACCACCTGCTGGCGCTGATCGACGATGAAGAAGGTGTTGGCGGCCACGACGCTTAAAAGCAGGACCAAGCCGATCAAAATGAGGAGGCGGCGGTTCATCGTGGATTCGGGTCCGGTTGGGTGGCGGCCGGCGCGGCCGGGGCCGGCGGCGGTTGAGGGGCGGGAGCGGGAGCGGGTGCCGCAGCCGGCTGGGTGGCGCGGAACACGTCGGGGGGCAGGATGATCGGCGCGGTCGAGCCCTTGGCGTCGATCACCACCTTGCGGTTGTTGCTCAGCACCAATTCCATGGTCTCCAGATACAGCCGCTGGCGGGTCACCGCTGGGGCCTTGCGATACTGGGCGTAGAGCTGGTCGAAGCGGGCGGCCTGGCCCTGGGCCTCGCGCACCACCTGCACCTTATAGCCCTCGGCGGCCTGGGTGATCTTGGCCGCCTCGCCCTTGGCCTCGTTGACCACGCGGTTGCGATAGGTGTTGGCGTCGTTGATCGCCGACTGGGCGTCCTGGCCGGCCCGGGCGATGTCCTGATAGGCCGGCACCACCTCCTGCGGCGGATTGGCGTTCTGGATCTGCACCGCGTCGATGTTGATCCCGGCCTGATAGCGATCGAGGATCTTCTGCATCAGAATCGCGGTCTGGCTCTGCACGTCGCCCCGGCCGTTGGTCAGGATCGATTTCAGGGCGCTGCGCCCAACCACCTCGCGCATCGCGCTCTCGGCCACCGCGGCCACCGTGTCGTCTGGCTCGCGCACCTTGAACAGATACTGCGCCGCGTCCGACACATGCCACTGAACCGTGAACGACAGATCGACGATGTTCTCGTCGCCGGTCAGCATCAGGCTCTGGTCGGGCGCCGCGGCCCCGGCCGTGCCGCCGATCACCGTCTTATTCTGATTGGTCACCGAGACCAGTTCGGCCCTCTCGATCGGCACGGGAAGGTGGAAATGCAATCCGGGACCCACCGAGCGCTGATAGCCGCCGAACCGGGTGATCACCGCCGCCTGGTTGGCCTGGACGATATAGAGGCCGGTCAGAATCCACGCGAGCACGGCCAGGGCGCCGATGCCCCAAAAAAACGGCGCGCGGGGAATCTGCCCGCCAGCGCCACGGAAGAAGCCGCTGATCCGGTCGGTGGCCTGTTTAATCAGAGCCTCGAAATCGGGGCCACCGGGCGGCGGCGGGGTCGGGCGGCGTGGACCGCCCGGACGGGGCGGCGGGGTTTCGATCTTCTTCTTGCCATCGTCCCCCGATGGCGGCGTGCCCCAGGGGCCCGGATTGGCGTTGTCGTTCCACGGCATGATGAGCGGGGTCGTCTCTTTCTTTCGGAGCTTGGCGCGCGCCTGCGTCAAACAATGGGCGCGCCGGTTGTAAAAAGGCTCCCGCGACTGGATATGAGAGACCCGAAGCCGCAAAGCAACCACAAGCGATGAACCCGACCATCCAGCCGTCACGATCCTCGATCCTCGCCGCCCTCGAACGGGTGGTCGATCCCAAGTCGGGCAAGGGCCTTTCCAGCGCTGGCCTAGTCCAGGGCCTTACTGTCGGCGAGGGCAAGGTCGGCTTCATGCTTGAGGTTCCGGCTTCCGAGGCGGCCCTTTACGCGCCAGTGCGCGAGGCGGCGGAAAGGGCCCTGCTGTCGATCGGCGGCGTGGCCAGGGCCCAGGTAGTGCTGACCACCGCCGCCGCAGCAGCGGCGCCCGGCGTGGCCCGCGTGCGGCGCGGCGCCTCGGTCACCCCCGATCCCAAGGCCGACACCAAGGGCTTGCCTCCCGGAGACAGGCTGCCCAACGTCCACCGGGTGATCGCGGTGGCCAGCGGCAAGGGTGGGGTGGGCAAGTCCACCGTAGCGGTCAATCTGGCCTGCGCCTTCGCCCGGCTGGGCCTGAACACCGGCCTGCTGGACGCCGATATCTATGGTCCCTCGGCGCCGAAGATGCTCGGTCTGGATGAATCGCCAGTGTTCGAGGACGGCAAGCTTAACCCGCTCAACGCCTGGGGTGTGAAGGTGATGTCGATGGGTTTCCTGGTCGACGAGGGCTCGCCGATGATCTGGCGCGGCCCGATGGCATCCTCGGCCATGCGCCAGATGATCGAGGACGTCCGCTGGGCCACCGACGACGACCCGC
This sequence comes from Caulobacteraceae bacterium, assembly GCA_043784385.1. Classification (GTDB taxonomy): domain Bacteria; phylum Pseudomonadota; class Alphaproteobacteria; order Caulobacterales; family Caulobacteraceae; genus Acaudatibacter. Next base: position 5,115 of record JAYVYH010000293.1, read on the forward strand.
TCGATGTGCTGGTGGTCGACTTGCCCCCCGGCACCGGCGACATCCACCTCACCCTGGTCCAGAAGCTGCATGTCGATGGCGTGGTGATCGTCTCCACGCCCCAGGAGATCGCCCTGATCGACGCCCGCCGCGCTTCGGCGATGTTCCAGAAGATGAACCCGCCGGTGCGGATACTGGGCGTGGTCGAGAACATGGCCTATTTCCCCGACCCGGCCACCGGCGCCCCAATCCCGATTTTCGGCCAGGGCGGCGCCCGGGCCGAAGCGGGCCGGCTTGAGGTCCCTTTCCTGGGCGAGGTTCCGATCGACATCGCACTGCGCCAGGGCGCCGACGACGGTCGGCCCCTGGTCGCCACGGCGCCGGAGGGCGAGACCGCTAAGACCTTCGTGGCCATGGCCCGGCGGTTACGCGACAGCGGCTGAAGCCTCGCGCCAAGCGGCGGAGGGGCCGAAGCCGCCGTCACGTAGCGGGCTGCGCCCTAAAGGGGCCGGATGATCGATTCTTCCGCCGCGGCCAGAGAGAGTTCCTCGTCCCGCGCCTCCAGCGCCTCGCGGATCGCGCCGTGGCGCTTGGCGTCCAGAGTGTAACCGAAGAACATCGCGCCGCCGACGAACACCAGAATAATCGGGGCGAACAGATAGCACATCTCCAGGCCGAAGATGGCGTGAGGGCTGTTCACCGCGCCCTCCTTGCCGTTGTAGCCGACCAGATTGAGGATCGGGAAGACGATGATCACCGTGATCACCGTGCCGATCTTGGTGGTGGTGGTGACCAGGGAGAACAGCAGGCTGGTCAGGTCGCGGCCGCTCTCCAGTCGCACCTCGTCGACCACGTCGGCCACCATCGCCCGCATCAGCAATAGAAAGGCGCTGGCGCAGAAACCCACCCCGATCATGCCGCAGATGGTTGGGATGGCGTCAACCGGAGTGTGGCCCGGCCAGACCCGGGGCATGACCATCAGTATGGTCTGGGTGATCCCGTAGCAGACACAGGCGATCTGCACCGTGCGGTGCTTGCCGAGACGCCGCGCCACCTGTCCCCAGACCGGAGCGCCGACCACGCCGGCGCCGATGTAGAAGATCAGCAGAAACCCGACCTCGGCGATGTTGAAGCCTTTGGCGTCATGGAAGAAATAGACATACAGCGGCGCTGTCGTGCCAGGCCCCAGGGTCAGCACCAGGTCCGCCAGGACGATCCTCACCAGTGAGGGTTTCGACACCGCCAACCACAGGTCCTTGAAGCTGAAGCCGCCTTGGCGCGCCGAG
>JAYVYH010000294.1:0-5238 GCA_043784385.1 Caulobacteraceae bacterium
TTGTCGTAGCGCGACTGTTTCCACGCCACGTCCATGTCGACGGTGTCGAAATGCACGATCGGCGCGATGGCGTCGAAGAACGACAGCACGTCCTCGCCGGTCAGCTTCAGGATCGCCGAGGCCAGGTCGGGAGAGGTGAGGGGACCGGTGGCGATGATCGCCTGACGCCAGTCGGCTGGGATCGCGGTAACCTCGCCCCGCTCGATGGTGATAGCCGGATGGGCCTTGATGCGCGCGGTCACCGCCTGGGCAAACCCTTCCCGGTCCACCGCCAGGGCGCCGCCCGCCGGCGTCTGGCAGGCGTCGGCGCAGGCCATGATCAGCGAGCCCATCCGCCGCATCTCGGCGTGCAGCAGACCGACGGCGTTATACTCCCAGTCGTCCGACCGAAACGAATTGGAACAGACGAGTTCGGCCAGCTGGTCGGTAGCGTGGGCGTCGGTGCCCCGGACCGGGCGCATCTCGTGAAGCACAACCCGGGCGCCGGCGTTGGCCGCCTGCCAGGCCGCTTCGCACCCCGCCAGTCCGCCGCCAATGATATGAAGAGTCCGGTCCGTCATGGCGATGGTTCCTACGCTTCGACCCGACGTTGCGGAAGTGGCGTCCGCGCGGCGATCCCTGTACAATACGGCCATCGGCATTCAGGGGTCACATGACGAGTCGCGCATCGATCAGTGGGGGATTGAGATCGGCGATTCGGTTTCTCGGGCCGGCCTGGAGCCAGGCCTGGGCGGCGATCGGTCTCGCCAGTCTCGTTCTGGGTCTAATACTGGCCTTGCGCCTCTGGTCCCCCTTGTCGCCATGGCGTTTTGAAGGCCTGCTGATGGCCTTGATCGCCGTGTTGATCGTGGAAGGCGGCCTTTATCGACTCGCCCTTGGTAAGGGCAGGCTGGGTGCCGGCGGTCTGAGTTGGGGGCTGACCCAGTGGCGTCTGGGCGCCGTCTGGGGCCTCAATCTGGTGTTCCTGTTCGTTCTTGGCCTGCTGGCGTTCGTTGTCATCCTCGCCTTCGCTTTCGCGGTGGCTTCCTCTGGGCATGGATTTGTCCTGGCCCTGCCAATGACTTGGGCGCGGGGGGTGGACGGCCGCAGCCGTCTGGTGGTCGAGGTTGTCGGCGCCCTCTGCCTTGTCGGTCTTACGTGGGCCGGAACGCGGGTCTCTCTCGGTTCTGCGGCCAGCGTAGCCGGCGACCGCGTCGTGATGCTGTCGAGCTGGCCCGACACACGGGGCAAGGTGGTCACGATCCTTCTCGCCCGACTTTGTCTCGGAGCTGTCCCAATCGGCTTTGCTGGAACCATGCTGATCATCACCGACAAGACGCCGGGCTTGGCCCCGGGTTTGGTCTGGGCCATCAGCCTCGCCGCCGGCGCCGCGATCGCGGGCCTCTGGCTTCCCCTGAGCGTCGGACTCATGGCCTATTTCTATCAAAGACGTACGATTACCCCCGCCCCGAGCTGAATTTCCATGGTCGCCTTCGCCCCAACCACCGCCGCTTTTGAAGGGTTCCGCCTGCTGCGCCGCGAGCCGAAGGCTGCCGCGGTCTGGTTGACGCTATGGCTGATTCCCCTGCTGTTCACCGCCATCGTCGTCGCCATGGGTGAGCGGGTCGTGCTCGGCAGGCCCCAACCCCACCACACGCTCGGCGAGAGCGCGGGGCGCTTCGGCCCGTTCGCGGCAGTGTCCATCGCGCTGTTCATCCTAGTGTGGGCTGTGACCACCATTGCGGCCTATCGGGCGGTGCTGCGGCCTGACGACCGGCGGTTTTTCTTTCTGAGGTTCGGCGGCGATGAGGTCCGCCTCGCGATCATGACCGTCAGCTCGTTCCTGCTGGTGCTCGTGTTTGGCGGCGTGCCCGCCTATCTGCTGCTGGTCCTGGCGGACCCGATCATGCGCGCCCTGCCCGAACTGGCGCGGGATATCGCCACTGTCGGCGCCCTGGCCACGGTCTGCGTCGATATCTGGCTGGCGGTGCGTCTGTCGCTGATCCCGGTCGAGACGATCGCCGAGCGGCGGTTTCATCTGACGGCCTATTGGCCGCTGGCGTCGGGCCGGTTCTGGTATCTGTTCTGGTGCTACTGCCTGTGCTTCGTGATCGTGATGGCCCTGGGTCTGGTCTATGTCGCCGCCGGTGGCTTCATCTTCTGGCTGGCCCATCCCGATCTTGGCGCCGGCAATCTTTTGCGTCGTGGTGGCGTGCTGGGGCTGGCCGCCATCCTGACGGCGCTGACCGCTGGCTACTGGCTGGTGTCCACGACGATATTTTGCGCCTGTCAGGCATATGCTTTCAAGGTCATCGTCGCCGATGGCAAGGGAGGCGTCGCCATTGTCGCCAGCGGCGCGCGGCGACCCCGCTGATCGCTATGCCGAGGCGCTGGGGCGGGCCGATACGCGGGCGTGCCATGCGGCGAGGTTGTTGTGCTCGGGATCGATCGGCAGGCCGATCCAGGTCGCGAAATCCACCGTCGACTGGGCGCAGATGTCGGCCATGCTGTAGGCGTCGCCGGCGATGAACGGCTTGGTTTCCATCTCCCGGTCCAGCCATTTCTGTGCGTTGGCGTAAGCCTGGACGTTGGATTCGCCGAAGTCCTTATATTGGGTCAGCAGGGCGGCCGTGTACGGATGAAAATGCCGCCAATAGTTGCCAACTGGGGTCATCAGCACGAACTCCATGCGACGGACCCACATATCCACACGGGCCTTCTCGACCGCCGTGCGGCCGAACAGCGACGGCTCGGGCTGGATTTCCTCGAAATAACGGCAGATCGCTACCGTCTCCGAGATCGTTTCGCCGTCGTCGAGTTCCAGCGCTGGGATCTGACCCAGGGAATTCTTGGCGCGAAATTCCTCGGACTTGTGTTCGCGTTTCATCATGTCGATGCGCGTCTCAGGCAGATCGATGCCCTTTTCGACCAGAAACATCCGCACGCGGCGCGGGTTCGGCGCCGGCATCGGCGCGCCATAGAGCTTCATGATCGTTCCCTCCGAAGCGCGAGCGTCCTCGCCCGCTTCTTGTTGTGCTTCTTGTTGTGCTTCTTGTTGTGTTTTTTTGTCCGGTTTCACAAGTAAGACCGGACGAGACGTCAGCGCTCCGGAGGACAACGCAAGGGATTGCGCTATGCCTCCGCCTTTGCGCGGGCGCGTTTGGGCTTGATGGTGGCGAGGTTGCGGTGATGCCGCGCCAGAACCTCGCTCAGATACCGTCCGGTCCAGCTGGTCTGATCCGCGGCCACCTGCTCGGGCGATCCCACGGCTACGATCTGGCCACCGCCGTCGCCACCCTCGGGACCGAAATCGACGATCCAGTCGGCGGTTTTCACCACGTCCAGATTATGCTCGATCACCACTACCGTGTTGCCCTGATCGACCAGCTCATGGAGCACCTCCAGCAGCTTGCGCACATCCTCGAAATGCAGGCCGGTGGTCGGCTCGTCGAGAATATAGAGCGTGCGGCCGGTCGCCCGGCGGGACAGCTCCTTGGAGAGTTTCACTCTCTGGGCTTCCCCGCCCGAAAGCGTCGTCGCCTGCTGGCCGACCTTCACATAGCCTAGCCCCACCCGCTTGAGGGTCTCCATCTTGTCGCGGATCGGCGGCACGGCCTTGAACATGTCCGCAGCCTCGTCGACGGTCATGTCCAGCACATCGGCGATGCTCTTGCCGCGGAAGAAGATCTCCAGGGTCTCGCGGTTGTAGCGTTTACCCCGACAGACATCGCAGGTGACATACACGTCGGGCAGGAAGTGCATCTCGATCTTGATCAGTCCGTCGCCCTGACAGGCCTCGCAGCGGCCGCCCTTGACGTTGAAACTGAACCGCCCTGGGCCATAGCCCCGCGCCTTGGCCTCGGGCAGGCCCGCGAACCAGTCGCGGATCGAGGTGAAGGCGCCGGTATAGGTGGCAGGGTTGGACCGGGGCGTACGCCCGATCGGGCTCTGGTCGATGTCGATGACCTTGTCGAAGTTCTCCAGCCCGTCGATCCGCTCGTGCGCGGCCGGCGCGTCGGAGGCGTTGTTGAGCCGACGCGCAGCCGCTTTGTAAAGAGTCTCGATAGTGAAGGTCGATTTACCCCCGCCCGAGACCCCGGTGATGCAGGTGAAGGTTCCCACCGGGATCTCGCCGGTCACGCCCTTGAGGTTGTTGCCGCTCGCGCCGACCACGCGCAGCAGCCGCTTGGTCGAAAACGGCCGGCGCCGGGCGGGAATCTCGATCCGCCGCGCGCCGGTCAGGTATTGCCCGGTCAGGCTGCGCGGATTGGCCATGATGTCGGCCGGCTTGCCCTCGGCGACCACCGCGCCGCCATGCACACCGGCCGCCGGTCCCATGTCGATCACATGATCGGCGACCATGATCGCCTCCTCGTCGTGCTCCACGACCAGCACTGAATTACCGAGGTCGCGCAGACCCTTTAGGCTGGTCAGCAGGCGGGCGTTGTCGCGTTGGTGCAGCCCTATCGACGGCTCGTCGAGCACATAGAGCACTCCGGTCAAGCCCGAACCGATCTGGCTGGCCAGGCGGATGCGCTGGCTCTCGCCGCCCGACAAGGTGCCGGAGCCGCGCGACAGGTTCAGGTATTCCAGACCCACATCGACCAGGAACCGCAGGCGATCGTTGATCTCCTTCAGGATCCGCCGGGCGATCTCCATCTGCTTGCCGGTCAGCTCATGTTCGAGCGACTCGAACCAGTCCCGCGCCGGGCGGATGGCCAGGATGCCGGCCTCGGCGATGTTCTTGCCGCCGATCTTCACCGCCAGCGCTTCAGGCTTCAGCCTAGCGCCGTTGCAGACAGGGCATGGGGTCTCGGACTGGTAGCGGCCCAGCTCCTCGCGCACCCAGCTCGAATCGGTCTCGCGCCAGCGGCGCTCCAGATTGGGCAGCACGCCCTCGAAGGTCTTGTTGACCTCGTATTTGCGGGCGTTGTCGTCATAGACGAACTTGATCTTGTCCGATCCGGAGCCGTGCAACACCACCTTCTGCGCCGCCTCCGGCAGCTTCCACCAGGGCTCGTCCATCGAGAAACCGTAGTGGCGGGCCAGCGCCTGGAGGGTCTGGGTGTAGAGCGGCGAGGGGCCTTTCGACCACGGGCCGACGGCGCCCTTGTGCAGGGTCTTGTCCTTGTCGGGCACCACCAGGTCGGCGCTGAACTTCAGCTTCATGCCCAGGCCGTCGCAGGCGGGGCAGGCGCCGGCCGGGTTGTTGAACGAGAACAAGCGCGGCTCGATCTCGGCGATCGTGAAGCCGCTGAC
>JAYVYH010000295.1:0-7160 GCA_043784385.1 Caulobacteraceae bacterium
GTCGTAAAAGTCAAAGACCACCTCGTTCAGCGGCAAGTCGTAGACCACCATAGCCCGGCTGCCGACGTAGCTGAGTTCCTTCTGCTCGCCGCGCCGGTCCTGGCAGAGTTTGATCACCGCGCCCAGGTATTCGTCGGGCGTGAAGATGGTGGCGCGGATCCAGGGCTCGGCGATCGAGACGATGCGCACCACGTCGGGCAGATCGGCGGGATTGTGCAACTCCATCGTCGAGCCATCGATAAGAGTGATCTTGTAGATTACGCTTGGGGCGGTCGCGATCAGGTCAAGGTTGAACTCGCGGGTCAGCCGTTCCTGGACGATCTCCAGGTGCAGCAAGCCCAGGAATCCGCAGCGGAAGCCGAAGCCCAGCGCCGCGCTGGTCTCCATCTCATAGGTGAAGCTGGCGTCGTTGAGGCGCAGGCGTCCGACCGCGGCGCGCAGGTCCTCGAAATCGGCGGCGTCGACGGGAAACAGGCCGCAGAACACCACCGGTTGCACCGGCTTGAACCCGATCAGGGCTTTTGGTGTCTGGCGCTTTTCCTCGGTGATGGTCTCGCCGACCGCCGCGTCGGCCACCTCCTTGATCTGGGCGGTGATGAAGCCTATCTCGCCGGGGCCGAGCGAGGCGACGTCCACGGCCTTGGGCTGAAACACGCCGATCTTGTCGATCTTGTAGGTGGCCCCAGTCTGCATCATCCGCACCTGGGCGCCGGCCTTCAGCACCCCGTCGAACACCCGCACCAGCACCACCACGCCGAGATAGGCGTCGTACCAGGCGTCGACCAGCAGGGCCTTCAACGGCGCGGCGGCGTCGCCCTTGGGCGGCGGCAGGCGGGTGACGATGGCTTCGAGCACGTCGTGGATGCCCAGACCGGTCTTGGCCGAACATTCCACCGCGTCGCTGGCGTCGATGCCGATCACGTCCTCGATCTGCTGACGAATGCGGTCGGGCTCGGCGGCCGGCAGGTCGACCTTGTTCAGGACCGGCACGATCTCGTGATTGTTGTCCAGCGCCTGGTAGACATTGGCCAGGGTCTGGGCCTCGACCCCCTGGCTGGCGTCGACCACCAGGATCGAGCCCTCGCAGGCGGCCAACGAGCGGCTGACCTCATAGGCGAAGTCGACGTGGCCGGGCGTGTCCATCAGGTTGAGCACATAGTCCTCGCCGTCGTCGGCCTTGTAGTTGAGGCGGACGGTCTGAGCCTTGATGGTGATGCCGCGCTCGCGCTCGATATCCATCGAATCGAGCACCTGTTCCTTCATTTCCCGCGCGGTCAGGCCACCGGTCTCCTGGATCAGGCGATCGGACAGGGTGGATTTGCCGTGGTCGATATGGGCGACGATGGAAAAATTACGAATATGGTCGAGAGGAGTCGTCATCCCGCGCCTCTAGCATGGTTCAGGGGCCGGGCGGCAATTCAGCCACCGTTAAGGCTCAAGGTTTAAGACGGGCGCGCGGCCTGATTCACCGGCGGCCGTCGTTCGTTCGGAGCCCCCATGGACCGTCGCCTTCTCCTACTCGCCAGCTTCGCCGCCCTGACCGCCGGGCCAACGCTCGCTCAGCAGCACATGGATGGCCAGTCGCCGCCGCCGCCGTATAGGGCGCCGACCTACGACGAGGATGAACTGGTCCACCGAGCTTCCGACTTCATGGGTGTCACCGCCGAGACTGCCGGCGGTATCATCGAAAAGACCTTCAAGGACGAGGGCCGACCGACCGCCTATATCGCCGGCGAGGAGGCTTCGGCGGCCTTCGTGGCCGGGCTGCGCTATGGCAAGGGCCTGCTGTATATGAAGGGCCGGCCGGCCATGACCGTCTATTGGCAGGGTCCGTCGGTCGGCTTCGACGCCGGCGGCAACGGTAGCCGGGTGTTCGTGCTGTGCTATAACCTACAGTACTCTGACGCGATTTTCCGCCGGTTTCCCGGCGTCGACGGCTCGGCCTATTTCATCGGCGGCCTGGGCGTGAACTATCAGCGCGCCGACACCATAACCCTGGCCCCGATCCGCGCCGGCATCGGCTTCCGGCTGGGCGCCAATATTGGCTATCTGTCCTATAGCCGGAAGCGGAACATCTTTCCGTTCTGAACAATGGTCCGGGTCAGGGCTGGGTGAACGCCACCGTGTAGTCCAACACACGGGACTCACCGGCCGGGATAGCCAGCCGCCAGACCGGGTCGCCTGCCTTGAGGCTGTGGCCCGTGGATTCTTCGGTGATCTTGAACCCGGCCTGATATCCGCGCTGGTGGCGGATTTCCACCGTCACGGCGATGGATTTAGCGTTGGCGGCGATCAGCTCAAAAGCTTGGCGTTGTCCTTTGTCGGACGTCTTGCGCTGGGTGATAGAGACGTCAGAGGCGGCGCCGCCGTCGATCTCGAAGGGCTCGTTCACTGGTATGTCCCGGGCCAGCGGATGCTCGCCCGCGAACAGTTCGCGTCCGCCGTGGCGCAGGCGCAGGCTGATATTTCCGGCCGGCAGTGGCTGACCCAGGCCATGGTCGGTGTTGTTTTCCAGGCGCAGCGTCACGGAGGCGGGCTCAGGTGGACCCGAGGCGGGGGCGTATTCGCTGACCGCGTGAGTGTAGACGGTCTCGAACCTGACGGCTGGCTTGGCCAGGAACGCCACCTGCTTGGTCTGGCGGGCGGCGACGGTGGTCGGTTCAGCCAGGGTGTAGAGCTTGTAGTCGCCCAGATCGCTCTGGATGGCGGGCTTCTGAGCGGTGACCCCCAAGGACCGCATAACCATGGGGGTTACCGCCAGAGCCGGCGGAACCGGAGCGTCCGGCAGCACCAGCGGGGGCGGGGGAATAGGCCAACCGCGGTGGGTAGTCTCATCCGGCCAGCATTCGGTGCGCACCGGCGTCGCCTCGATGCTTGGCAGATCGACCGGCTGGCGCGCCAGATGACCGGCCACCACCTCGGTCGGGGCGTCGGCGAAACCGGTCGAGCCGCGATTGGCCAGGGTCAGCCAGCCGGTCAGGGCCAGGGTGCGGCCGTCCGGATTGATCCGGGCGATATAGTCGGCGGCCCAGTTCAGCCGCACGGTCAGGTAGCTGACCCGCACCTTAAACCGGCCCGGCATCGGCGCGTCGGCCAGAACAGACAGGGTCGGTCTATCGGAAAGGCCCGCCGGAGCGTGATCGAACACCAGCCGCTCGGTCTCGCCGCCGCAATGCAGCGCCTCGATACTCCCGCCGACGTTTAGCGCCACGCCGTCGGGGCCGGAGACCAGGGTCGCCGCCTGCTGGTGTTCGCGGCCGGTCCTGGCGTCGGTGCGCACCAGCCGCACCGTCTGGCCGACCGAACGGGCGAGCAACGATCCGGGGCTGAGCAGGTCATAGTCGAAGTTGCGTTCGGCGATGCGCCCGGGCAGGCCCTCCACCGCCGCGCTCTGGGGGATGATCCCGTCGGCCACGCCTTCGAAGCGAATGCGCGAGCGGCCGGCCGGCAGATCCACGGTCCGGGTTTCGACGATAAGCGCCAGGCCGCGCGGATCCTGGCCGCCGCGCTTGGCGAAGTCGAACGCCCTGGCCGGTCCATCGCGATAGATCACCACCGCCACCGCCTCGGGCTTTGCCGACACGACGGTATCGGCCAACGCCGGCGCCGCGGCGAAAAGCAGAAGCATCGCCAGTGGAGCGCCCGGGGACACCTACCACCAGGTCTCGAGTTGGGCGGACAGCGTGACCTGGCCGCCAGCGGGGACCTGGACCGACCATCCGCGTGTGTAGGCGTCGATCACGCGGCCGGTCACGCTCTCGGCGATCACCTTGGTCTGACGCCACAGGCCGCCCTGGCGCAGTTCGACGGTCACCGGCGTGGTCTTGGCGTTGCGCAGCAAATAGGTCATCGCATAGCGCGACCGCTGCTTGCCGATCACCTGGTTGGAGACCAGCGTCGGCTGCACGGTGACGTCGAAAGCGTCGCCGATTTTCACCGCCAGTTCGCTGCCCTGCGGCGTATGGCCAATGGCGTTCTCGCCGACGAACTTGGCCTCGCCCTTGGTGTCGCGCTGATAGATACGGATCGTCCCGGCCGGCAGGCCCGAGCCCAGGCCGCCCGACGCGCCGCTGGAAAAATCCACGGCCACCGAGGCGCTGGACGGATTGTCCTGGCTCTCAAACCCGCCGCTCGTCCATTGATAGACCTTGTGGGCTGCCACGCTTTTGGCGTCGAGAAAGCTGACCTGCTTGGTCTGGTTCTGGGCGATCGTCGTGCGCTCCGGCAGGCTGTAGATATAAACTTCGCCCAGAGCCTGGCCCGGCCCGGTGTTGACCTCCGCGCCGGCCATGCGCACCCCGGCGATTCCCCTGGGTGGGGCGTCGTCGGGCTGGGCTTCTTGATCGCTATCGACCGCGACCTGACCGGCCACAAGTTGAGTGTCGGCGTCGGTGAACCCGGTGCCGGAGGTGTTAGTCAGGGTGATCCAGCCCTGCAGATCCAGTTTGCCTGCAGCCTCGTCGAACAGCGCCACATAGTCGGCCTTCCAGGCCAGGCCGGTGGTCAGATAGCTGAGGTCGACCAGCCGCTCGCCGGCGTGGCCTGAGTCGACGGTGACCGACAGGGTGGGGCTGGCGCGCAGGTTGACCGGCACGCCGCCGAAGATCACCCGCGTCGGCACGCCGTCGTCGCGCAGCACCTCGATACGGTCGCCGATCTTGAGGATCACCCCTTCGTTGGCCGACAGCACCGTCGCGGTCTCGGTGGTCTGGGCGCCGTTGCCGGGGTTGGTGCGGACAATCTGCACCTGCTGACCGACCGCCTTTTCCATCATCTTCTGCGGGGTCAGCAGGTCGAAGTCGAAGTTCTGTTCGACGATCGAGAGACCCAGGCCGGTCAGGGTGACGGTCTCTGGCCGGATTGCGGCGGAGACGTCCTTGAGCTCCAGCCTCTGCCGGCCCTTGGCGATGTCGATCCGGCGAACATCGTCCACCAGGGCGAGATTGGCGTTGTATATGGTGACCGACAGGCCCGGCTTTTCGGCGGCCTGGACGGCGCCGGCCAGGGCCATCGCGGCGATAAACAGGGTAGTCTTCAACTTGGACGCCTCCATATCCTCACGAGGTGGCAGAGTCTCACGGCACCAGGGCGCTGTCGAGGCGCTCGCCGACGCCGCGATCCGCGCCAAGCTTTGATTGACCCTAGGACCGCAGGCTCGCTCCCGCCGACTTGGCGGCCGCGGTGATGATCCTGGCTGACAGGGCCTCGATCTCGGCGTCGGTCAGGGTCTTGTCGCGGGGCTGGATCGTCACCTCGACGGCCACGGATTTCTTGCCTTCCTCCACACCCGGCCCCTCATAGACGTCGAAAACCCGCGCCCCGGCGATCAGCACGCGGTCGGCGCTGTGGACGGCCCGGATCACCTCGCTGGCCGGCCGGTCCCGAGCCACCACGAAGGCGAAGTCGCGGGTCAGGGGCATCAGCGGCGACAGCGTCAGGGCGGGCTTGGTCTTCACCGCCTTCTTCTTGGCCTCGGGAATCGCCTCCACCCAGATCTCGAAGGCGTAGACAGGTCCCGGTGCGTCGAGCGCCTTCAACGTCGTTGGGTGGATCTCCCCGAACGCGGCGATCACGGCTTTGGGGCCGAGCTGTAGTCGGGCGTAACGGCCTGGCCGCCACCAGCCGGGGCCGCCATCCTGAACCACCTGGAGGTTGGCGGTCGGCGCGCCCAACTCATCGAGCAGCGCCATCAGGTCGGCTTTCAGGGTGAACAGATCGTCGGATGCGCTGCCGTCCCAACGGCGAGGCCCGTGGGGGGCGAGGACGGCGGTGATCGCCGTGCGCTGGTCGCCCGGCTGGTCGCCGGCAAACACCGGGCCGATCTCGAACAGCGCGCAGTCTGGGAACCCCCGTCGCGCGTTGCGGCCCACGGCCTCAATTAGACCCGGAAGACCGGAGGGCCGCATGCAGTCCAGATCGGCCGCGATCGGATTGGCCAACACCAGGCTCTCGTCGCCGCCCCCGAACAGCGTTGCCGTCGACCGGGCGGTGAACGACCAGCAAATCGTTTCCTGATAGCCGATGGCGGCCAGCGCTCGGCGCGCGGTGCGGATACGGTTCTGGCGGGGTGTCAGCACCCCGCCGGTCGCCCGAGGCGCGGCGGGCAGGGGCTCGGCCGGCAGGGCGTCGAAGCCGGCGATGCGCGCGACCTCCTCCACCAGATCGGCCTTGCCGTCGACGTCCGGTCGCCACGACGGCGGCTGCACCAGTCCGGTGCGCCGCTCGAAACCCAACGCCGCCAGGATCGACCAGATCCGATCCTCCGGAATGTCGAGGCCCGACAACCGCCGCACATAACTTGGATCAAACGCCACCGCCCCCCGGACCGCGGGCGCCTCGCCCGCGAAAACCACGTCGGACGCTTCCCCGCCGCAAAGTTCCAGGATCAGCTTCGTCGCCAACTCAATCCCTGGAACAAGCGACAACGGATCCACCCCCCGCGCGAAGCGGTATTGGGCGTCGGAGTTGATCCCTGTATCGCGCCCGGTCTGGGCGGTGCGGATCGGGTCGAACCAGGCGCTCTCGATGAACACCTGCGTGGTGGCCTCCGAACAGCCGGTCGACGATCCGCCCATCACCCCGCCCAGGCCGATGGCGCCGGAGCCGTCGGCGATCACGCAGATCTCCGGCGTCACCGCATAGGTCTTGCCGTCCAGGGCGGGAACCGCTTCCCCCTCACGGCCGAGGCGGGCCTCGATGAAGCCGTCGGCGACCAAGGCCGCGTCATAGACATGTAGCGGCCGCGCGCGGTCGTGGGTGATTAGGTTGGTGACGTCGACCAGGGCGTTGATCGACCGCAGCCCCACCGCTTTCAGCCGCTGTTGCAGCCACGCGGGGGAGGGGCCGTTCCTGACCCCCCGGATCAGCCGCCCGGCGAAGGCGGGACAAGCCTCCGGCGCCGTCAACCGGATCTTGATCGGGCAGGGGAAGGCGCCGGGTATAGCCGCCACCGCCGGGTCTTTCAGCACCCCCACCCCCGCCGCCGCCAGGTCGCGGGCGATGCCGACGACGCCCAGCCAGTCGGGCCGATTGGGCGTGACCTCGAAGTCGATCACCGCTTCCAGGCCAAGAGCTTCGGCGGCCGACGCGCCGACCTCCAACGTGCCGCCCAATTCGAGGATGCCGTCCGATTCCTCGGCCGTCTGCAGTTCGGCCGCCGA
>JAYVYH010000296.1:0-1689 GCA_043784385.1 Caulobacteraceae bacterium
GCACGCTGGCGAGCCCCCCGCCTGGACGCCGGAACCGCTACCGGAGGTACGGCCAGATTGGCTGTCAGCGATCGACGGGCTGTGGCCGGCGGTAGACGCCAAACTGACGGAGCGCATCGCCCAGCGCGCGCCCGCGGCCAGTCCGGACGAAGTCAGGGCCCGCACGCTAGATTCGCTCCGCGCCATCATGATGATCCGCGCCTACCGCATGCGCGGGCATCTGAAAGCCACGCTGGACCCCCTGGGCCTCGCGGTGACCGTCGGGGACGCCAGCGAGCTGGACCCGTCGACCTATGGCTTCGCCGAGACCGACCACGACCGACCTATCTTCCTCGACTACGTGCTCGGCCTGGAAACCACGACCCTTCGCGACATTCTCGCCATTCTCAAGCGCACCTACTGTGGAACCTTCGGCGTGCAATATATGCATATCACCGATCCGCGGGAGAAAGCGTGGCTCCAGCGCCGGATCGAGGGGCGGGACAAGGAAATCAGCTTCACGCGCGAGGGCAAGATCGCGATCCTGAAGAAGTTGATCGAGTCCGAGGGGTTCGAGCGCTTCCTCGCCAAACGCTACCCTGGAACCAAGCGCTTCGGCCTGGATGGGGCCGAAGCGGCGGTGCCGGCCTTGGAGCAGATTATCAAGCGCGGCGGCGCTCTGGGAGTCCAGGATATCGTGATCGGCATGCCCCATCGCGGCCGGTTGAATGTGCTGGGGGCGGTGATGGCCAAACCCTATCGCGCGATTTTCCACGAGTTCCAGGGCGGCTCTTCTCTGCCCAGCGACATCGAGGGGTCGGGCGATGTCAAATATCACTTAGGGGCGTCGTCCGATCGCGGGTTCGACGACAATGAGGTCCACCTGTCGTTGACCGCCAACCCCAGTCACTTGGAGATCGTCAATCCGGTAGTGCTGGGCAAGGCGCGCGCCAAACAGGCCTTCACCCTGCGGCAGAATCCGACGTTTGGGCGCGGTCATGTGCTGCCTCTGTTGATGCATGGAGACGCCGCTTTCGCCGGTCAGGGCGTGGTGGCCGAATGTTTCAATCTGATGGGTATCCGGGGTTATCGTACTGGCGGCGCCATCCATTTCATCGTCAACAACCAGATCGGCTTCACCACCAGCCCGACCTATAGCCGCACCAGCCCCTATCCTTCCGACAGCGCCCTGATGGTCGAGGCGCCGATATTTCACGCAAACGGCGACGACCCCGAGGCCGTGACCTTTGCGGCCAAAGTGGCGGTGGAATACCGCCAGCAGTTCGGCAAGGACGTGGTGATCGACATGTTCTGTTATCGGCGCTTCGGCCACAATGAGGGCGACGATCCGACGATGACTCAGCCCCTGATGTACAAGACGATCAGGAGTCATTCATCGACCCGAGAGATCTATTCCCAGCGCCTCATCAGCGAGGGTGTGGCCACGGCCAAGGAGATCGATGAGTGGGTGGCTGAGTTCGCCGCCTATCTCGACGTCGAGTTCGAGGCCGGCAAAACCTGGCACGCGGAAAAAGCCGATTGGCTGGATGGAAACTGGGCGGGCTTAGCGTTGGCCGACGGCGAGGAACGGCGCGGCAACACCGCCGTGGCGAAACAGAAGCTGCTCGATCTGGGGATGAAATTCACCGCGATCCCCGAAGGATTCGACGCCCATCGGACCGTGGCGCGGGTGATCGACGGGCGCCGGAC
>JAYVYH010000297.1:0-5858 GCA_043784385.1 Caulobacteraceae bacterium
AACACGTCCGACGGCCAGTGCACGCCTAGATAGAGCCGGCTGAGCCCGATCATCAGGGTGATGGCGATGAAGATGGTCAGCAGATAGACCCTTACGCGCCAGGATTTCTGGGCGCGGGTCAGCATGGCGCCGACGGTCAGGTAGGTGGCGGCCGAGATCATGGCGTGGCCGCTGGGAAAACTGGCGTTGTCGACCAGGGCCAGGTGCGGGACGATTTCCGGGCGGGCGCGATGGAAGCTGAGCTTGAGCAACGCATCCAGAACCGAGGCGCCGACGATGGCCGCCAGGAAAACGATCATCGCTCGCCAGCGCCTGGTCAAGGCGAAGAACCCCGCCATGGCGATGGTGAACAGCCAGATGAAGGTGAACCCGCCCAGGGCCGAAAGATCGATCGCCGACTGCAGCAGCCAGGGAGGGCCGATCGGCGTGGCCAGGTGGCCGGGCGTTCGCAACGCCAACAGGATGGCGTTGTCGGAGGCGGTGGTGCCGCCCTCCAGCATCTCCTCGACGATAAGGCCGAAGACGGCCAGGCCCGAGAGGCAGAGCAGCACCAGCAACGGGTGGACGCCCGCCGCGGAGGCGCGGGACCACAGGTGCAACTGGCGGCGGGGCGTCACGCCTTGCCTTCGAGCTCGGCCAGGATCTCGTCGGTGTGCTCGCCGAGCCTCGGGGGATGACGGCGGATGTTGGCTGGGGTGGCGGCGTAGTGGACCGGCGGGCGCAGGGCGACGTAAGCGCCGGCCTCTGGATGCTCATAGCGTTCGAACAGGTCGACAGCCTCAAGGTGCGGGTCGCTCGGCAGGTCGTCCAGGCGGTTCATCTTCACCACCGGGATCTGCAGCGGCTTGAGCAGGGTCAGCCATTCCCCAGTGGTCTTGGTGCGCACCACCTCCTCGACCAACGCGAACAGCTCGGGGCCATGTTGCGCTCGAACCCGGAAGTCGGCGAAGCGCGGGTCCTTGGCGAAGGTGTCGCCCCAGCCGGCGGCGGCGAAGAACTGGTCCCACTGGTTGTCGGTGTAGGGCAACAGGCCGATATGGCCGTCCAGCGTGGCGTAGGGCTTGCGCTTGGGGTTGGTGACGCGCGGATAGCTCCAGGGTCCGGTGGGCGGGTCATAGACGTGGCCGAAGAAATGCTCGGCCAGGTTGAAACTGGTCAGGCACTCCATCATCGGCACCTCGACGAACTGGCCCTCGCCGGTGCGCTGGTGGTGAAACAGCGCCGCGGTGATGGCGTTGGCCATGAACAGGCCGCTGACCTTGTCGGCCACCAGGGTCGGCAGCAGTCGTGGGGTGGGGTCGCCGTCGACGCGGCTGGAAAGATCGGCCAGGCCGGCCGCCGACTGGATCAGGTCGTCATAGGCCGGCTCGCCCGCATAGGGGCCGGCGGCGCCGTAGCCCGCGCCATGCACATAGACGATGTCGGGCTTGATCGCCCTGACGCTGTCGTAGTCGAGACCCAGGCGCTTGAGGCCGTCATAGCGCACCGACACGGCGAACACGTCACTGGACAGGATCAGCTTGCGCAGCGCGGCCTTGGCCGCGTCCTCGCGCAGATCGAGCATCATCGAGCGCTTATTGCGGTTGATGGTCATGAAGATCGGACCCAGGTCGTCGGGGCCGTCCGGCTGGCCGCGGCCGGTCCAGCGCATGATATCGCCGCCTCCACCCCTACGGCCGCCCGGAAATTCGACCTTGATCACGTCGGCGCCCAGGTCGCCCAGCATCTGGGTGGCGTAGGCCCCGAACACCACGCTGGTCATGTCCAGGATGCGCACGCCCTTCAGCGGGCCGGTGGCCTCGGTGGCCAGCTTACGGGTCTTGGGCAACTTTCCTCGCTCCCTTTTCGTTGGGGCGCCGATGACGCCTTGAGTTTCTGGCCCTACAGTGATCCCAAGGATGTGAAAACGCCAAGGGAGCCAAGCGCCGGATGAATTTCGAACTGCTCGAAGAGCATCGCATGCTCAAGGATCTGGTGGCCCGGTTCGTCAAGGACGAGCTGATGCCGCTCGAGGCCGGCGTCCTGGCTCGGGAGGCCGACGGCAAGGGCCTCGGCCTGGGCCCCGAGGAGCACAAGCGCCTGGACGAAGTCTCCAAGACCCTGGGTCTCTGGGGCCTGGACGCGCCCGAGGACGTCGGCGGCATCGACCTGCCTAATGTGGCGATGATCGGCGTCAACGAAGAGCTGGGCCGCACCGTTACCCCCTATACCCTGCCGCCCGACAGCCCCAATCTGCGCATGCTGGCGGCGACGGTGAACGAGCGCCAGCGCGAGGCCTATCTGGCCCCTTATGTGGCCGGCCAGACCATCTCGGCGATCGGCATCTCCGAACCCCAGGCCGGCGGCGACCCGGCCGGCATGCTGACCCGAGCCGTGCGGGACGGCGACGACTGGGTGATCAACGGCCGCAAGATCTGGATCAGCCGGGCCACCGAGGCCGACTTCACCATCCTGATGGCGGTCACCGACAGAGAAAAGGGCGCGCGCGGCGGCATGTCGGCCTTCCTGGTCGACAAGGGCACGCCCGGCTTCAACGTGCTGCGCAAGATCCCGATGATCGGCGGCGCCACGACCTATGAGATCGCCCTGGAGGACTGCCGCGTCGAGGGCTGGAAACTGCTGGGAGTCGAGGGACAGGGATTCGCGCCGATGCAGCTGCGCCTGGGCACCCGACGGCTGGAAATGGCCGCCTGGTCGATCGGCATGGCCCAGCGGGCGCTGGACATGATCTGCGAATACGCGCCGCAGCGGAAGACCTTCGGCCTGCCGCTGTCGGAGCGCCAGGCGATCCAGTGGTGGGTGGCCGACGCCGCCACCCGCATCCACGCCGCCCGGCTGATGACCTACGACTGCGCCTGGAAGATCGACGAAGGCCGCGACACCCGGCTGGAGATCTCGATGATCAAGGCCTACGCCACCGAAATGGCCTGGGAGGTGGTCGACCGGGCCATGCAGACCTTCGGCGCCATGGGCATGACCAAGGAAATGCCGCTGCAGCTGATGGCTGCGAAACTGCGCACCATGCGAATCTATGACGGGCCGACCGAGGTCCACAAATGGGTGGTGGCCCGTAACCTTTTGGGATCGAAACGATGAAAACTCAGTACGGGGAAGTCTCCGCCCGCGTCGACGGCCACGTGGCGCTGCTGGAAATCGACCGGCCACCGAACAACTTCGTCAGTGTCAAGCTGATGCGTGACCTGGCCGACGCCCTCGATGATATCGACGCCGACACCGCCCTGCGCGCCACCGTGCTGACCGCGGCCGGCAAAGTGTTCTGCGCCGGCGCAGATCTCGCCTCTCCCACCGGCGTGGGCGGCCAGGGCATGCAGGGCATCAACCCGCTTTACGACCAGGCCGTTCGGCTGTTCTCGGCCAAGAAGCCGATCGTGGCCGCCATCCAGGGCGCGGCCATCGGCGCTGGCCTCGGCCTGGCGCTGGTGGCGGACTTCCGGGTCGTGGCGCCCGAGGCGCGGTTCGCGGCCAATTTCGTCAAGCTGGGCTTCCATCCGGGGTTCGGCATCACCCACACCCTGCCCCGCGTGGTCGGCCAGCAGAAGGCCCAGCTGATGTGCCTGACCGGCCGGCGCATCAAGGGCGAAGAGGCCCTGGCCTGGGGTCTGGCCGACCAGATGGTCGCGCTGGGCGACCTGCGTGCCGCCGCTCTGGCCCTGGCCCAGGAATTGGCCGAGGCCGCTCCCCTGGCCGTGGTTTCCACCCGCGCCACCCTGCGCGCGGACCTGGCGCAGGCCGTGAGAAGCCAGACCGACCACGAGCAAAAGGAACAAACCTGGCTGCGGGCCACGAACGACTTCGCCGAAGGCGTGAAATCGGTGTTCGAGCGCCGGCCGAGCGCGTTCACGGCAACCTGACCTAAAGGGGAGACACGAGCGATGGCCAAACTGAACCGCGACGGCGTGGAACTGTACTACGAGGTCCATGGTGAGGGGCCGGCGTTGTTGCTGACCCATGGCTATTCGGCGACCTCGCAGATGTGGCGGGGCCAGGTCGAGGCGCTGTCGGAGCATCACCAGTTGATCCTGTGGGACATGCGCGGCCACGGCCAGTCGGACTATCCGGCCGAACAGGCCGCCTACAGCGAAACGGCGACGGTAGCCGACATGGCGGCGCTGCTCGACGTGGTGGGCGCCAAGCGGGCGATTGTCGGCGGCCTGTCGCTGGGCGGCTATATGAGCCTGGCGTTTCACCTTGCCCACCCAGAGCGCGTGCGGGCGCTGCTGATCATCGACACCGGCCCCGGCTATCGCAAGGACGAGGCCCGCGACGGCTGGAACGCCACCGCCCTGAAGACCGCCGAACGCTATGAGAAAGACGGCCTGGGGCGCCTGGCTTCCGGCAGCATCGAGATGCGCACCAGTCACCACCGCGACGCCGAGGGCTTGGCCAAGGCGGCGCGCGGCATGCTGACCCAGCGCGAAGCCGGAGTGATCACCAGCCTGCCGACCATCGCCGTCCCGTCGATCGTGGTGGTGGGAGCCAACGACACGCCGTTCCTGGCCGCCAGCGATTACATGGCCGCCAAGATCCCAGGCGCGCAAAAGGCGGTGATCCCGGACGCCGGCCACGCGGCCAACATCGACCAGCCCGAGGCGTTCAACGCCGCCATCCTGGGTTTCCTGGCCGACGCCGGCCTCGACAGGGCCGAAGCCTGACCATGGCCGGTCGCCTGGCGGGCAAGACAGCGGTCGTCGTCGGCGCCGGTCAGACGCCCGGCGAGACCATCGGCAACGGCCGGGCCACCGCCATCCTGTTCGCCCGGGAGGGCGCGCGGGTGCTGTGTGTCGACCGGCGTCTCGACTCGGCCGAGGACACCGTGGCGATGATCGCGGCCGAGGGCGGAGAGGCCCACGCCTTCGAAGCCGACATCAGCCGCGAGGCCGACTGCGCGGCGCTGATCGCGCAAGCGGGCGCCCGGCTGGGCCGCTTGGACATCCTGCACAACAACGTCGGCATCGGGGCTGGCGACAACTCGATCGCCCGCGTCGAGCGGGAAAGTTGGGAGCGCATCCTCAGCGTCAACCTGACCGGCATGTGGCTGACCATCAAGCACGCCCTGCCGGTGATGAGGGTTCAGGGCGGCGGTGCGATCGTCAATATCAGCTCGGTGGCGGCGATCGCCCCGGCCAATATCATCGCCTATGAGGTCTCCAAGGCCGGGGTGAACAAGCTGACTACCTCGACCGCCGCCCTCAACGCCCGGCACATGATCCGTTGCAACGCCATCATGCCGGGGCTGATGGATACGCCGATGGCGGTCCAGGGCTATTCCGCCTCGCGCGGCGAGACTCCCGAGACCGTGCGCGCGGCCCGCAACGCCCGGGTGCCGCTGGGCGGCAAGATGGGCGACGGCTGGGACACCGCCCACGCCGCCCTGTTCCTGGCCTCCGACGAAGCCAGGTTCATCACCGGCCAGATCCTGGCCGTCGACGGCGGGGCCTCGGTGCGGCGTGGGTAGGTTACCGGAACAAATATCTGAGCGTCACGTTCATGGCGTCGCCGGTGCGGGTCTGCAGCAGGTCGCTGGTCGGATCGGCGTAGATCTGGTTCCGATTGTCATAGAAGGTGTGTTCATAGCCCACCGACCCGACCAGCCGGTTGGGGATCAAGTGGTAGTTCAGGGACACATTCAGGGTCTGGGTGTCGCCGATCTGGTTGGTGTAGGCGACGCCGTTAGTGGGCTGTACTGCGACCGAACGGCTCTGGAAATTGTAGGCATAGCCGAGGTTGGCCGACAGCCTCGGGGTGAAGCGCGTCTGGGTCTGCACCCCCAGGACCGGAACCCAGAAGGATGGCGCGGTGGTCGAAAGCCCACTGGTCCGGTTCAACGTCGAGGTCCC
>JAYVYH010000298.1:0-5306 GCA_043784385.1 Caulobacteraceae bacterium
GCCGGGTCGTACTTCGCCTTGACGCCGCTCAGGCGGGGATAGTTTTCGCCCCAGTAGGCGTGTTTCCAGTCGGCGTTGAAATAGCTGCTTTCCGAGAGATAGGAGCCGGCGGTGGGAGCGATCTGGCGCACGGTCTTGGCCGACGCCGCGACGCGCTCGGCGCTGCGGTGCGCGAAGGCGAGGTCTGGCTTGAAGCCTACCAGATCCATGTAGGCCGGCACGCCGCCGGTGGCGATGATCGCCAAGGCGAAGGCGGTCAGGAAATCCGGGCTCATCGCCGTATCACGCGCGGCGGCGATGACATCGGGCGGCGCGCCCGCCAGACCCTTGTTCAGATGCAGGTCAACCGCGAAATGCCGGCTGGCGGCGACCAGGGTTTCGGCCAGCCGGTCGCGCGCCGCCGGCGCCAGAAGCGCGGCCGGCAGCCAGATCGAATCATAGGCGTGCATGAAGGCGCCGACCTGACCCTGGTCGCCCGACCACCAGGCCTGAGTATCCGGCGCCCCGGGGCGGGTGTCATAGCGCATGCTGTCGGACCCGCGCTTGCGCCGGGCCGCCGCGTCCCACCAGCCCCGCGCCGTGGCTGCGCCGATATCCATAGCCTCGACGATGCTGAAATCGCCCGGCGACGCCCTCACCCAGTCGACGAATTCCCGCCAGATCGCCACCGACTGGTCATCGCCTAGTCCTTGGCTGACCATCGAGATCTTGAGAACGTTCTCCGGCCGGATCGAAATCTGCTCGCCCCAGTGGGCATTGAACAGGCTGTCCGAATAGAACTCCAGGAACCGGGAGACTAGACGCAGATACGCCGCATCGGATGACGCCTTGATGCGCCCGCTGGCCCAGCCGAAGGTCGCCGGCAGGTCGTGGGTGCGCAGGGTGACCTTGGTGATCACGCCCAGGCTGCCGCCGCCCCCGCCCTTGAGGGCCCAGAACAGATCAGCGTTGCGATGGGCGTTGACGGTGCGAACGGCGCCGTCGGCGGTGACCACCTCCGCCTCCAACAGATGCGCCGAGGAGGTTCCGAAACGCTTGGAAAACGAGCCGAAGCCGCCGCTCTGGATATGGCCGGCGACACCCACGGTGGTGCACCCGCCACCCTGGACATAGCGGCCGGCCTTGGTGGTCACCGCGTCATAGAGATCCATCCAGACAGCGCCGGCCCCGGCCGTGACGGCCGGAACCGGCGCCTGGGAGGCTGGGGCGCCATTCGGCGTGAAGGCGGCGTGAACCGTCACGTCGCGCATCGGTCGGGTCCAGATCAGCAGCGAGTCCGGCGCGTTTGAGGTTCCGAGATAACTGTGCCCACCGCCCTTGACCACCAGTCGCAGGTTGTGGCGACGCGCGAAGTCAACAGCCGCGGCGACGTCAGCCGCCGAACGGGCCGCCACGGCATAGGCGCTGGTGGCGGGAGTCCAGGCGTCCAGATAGCCGGAGACCTGGGTTCCCGACGGTTGATCACCGATGAAGTAGGGGTTCTGGAGCGACTTCAGCAGGGACCGGCAATCGTCGCCCTTGGCGTCGGTCCGGCAGGCCTCCAGCAGCGGCGCCGGTTTGATCAGATTGCCACCGACACGAACCTTCAGGCCGGCCCACTGGTCCGCCGAAGGCCAAACAAGGTCGCCCGGCCTGACGCGGCGCGCCCCGACCGCCGCGCCAGAAGTCGCGCCGGCCAGGAACGGTAGACCGGCGGCTATTCCCAGAAGGCGCCGTCTACGCATCCGGCGCGCTTTAGCCCCCGTAGATGACCGACATCGTCTCGGCGACACACGCAGGACGAGCCTCACCCTCGATTTCGATCGTGCATTCGTTCTTGATCTGCAGGCCGCCGGCCTTCGGCTCGACGCCGATCAGCTTCTGGCGCAGACGAACTCGCTTGCCGATGCGGACCATGTTGGTGAACCGCACCTTGTCAGAGCCATAGTTGATGCCCCTGGTGACGCCCTTCACGGGCAGCATACCGGCCGACAGGAAGGGGATCAGCGACAGGGTCAGATAGCCGTGCGCGATGGGGCCGCCCATCTCCTTGTTCGCCCGCTCGACATCGACGTGAATCCACTGGTGGTCGCCGGTGGCGTCGGCGAACTTGTTGACCCGGTCCTGGGTGATCTCGACCCAGTCGGACAGCCCCACTTCGGTTCCCACCAGAGCCGGCAGGTCTTTCATCTCGACGGGCTCCATGGCCTCATCTCCCCTTGTTGACGGTTGATTGTGCTTGCGGGCCTAGAGGCCGTTGACGATGGCGGCCTCGGCCTTGCCCCAATAGGCATCCCGGATCAGCCGCTTATAGAGCTTGCCGGTGGCGTGGCGCGGCAGTTCCTGCATGAAGTCGATGCGCCGGGGTGTTTTAACGTGGGACAGGTTGGCGCGGGCGTAGGCGGACAGTTCCGCCGCCAGATCGGGACCCATCTCGCTCCAGTCGGCGGGCTGGATCACGGCCACGACTTCCTCGCCCATCTCCTCGTGAGGCGCGCCGACCACGGCGACGTCGGCGACTTTGGGGTGACCGATCAGCAGGTTTTCGATCTCCTGGGGATAGATGTTCACCCCGCCGGAGATGATCATGAAGCTCTTGCGGTCGGTGAGGAACAGATAGCCGTCCTCGTCTATCCAGCCCACGTCGCCCAGCGTCGTCCAGCCGTTCTTGTGGCGGCTCTCAGCGGTTTTGGCGGGATCATTGTGGTATTCAAATTCGCCGCCGCCGGCGAAATAGATCGTGCCCTCATTGCGCGGCGCGACCACGTCGCCGTTCTCGTCGCAAATCTTCAACTCGGCAGTCAGGCCGCGGCCCACGGAGCCCTTCTTGTTCAACCACTCCGTTGCGCTGATGGCGCAAAAACCATTCCCCTCGGTGCCGGCATAGTATTCCTGAACAATCGGACCCCACCATTCGATCATCGCCTCCTTGACCGGCACCGGACAGGGCGCCGCGGCGTGGAAAACGCTCTTCAGTGACGAGTGGTCATACTTCGCCCGCGTCTCGGCCGGCAGCTTGAGCATGCGCACGAAATGGGTCGGCACCCATTGGGCGCACGTCACCTTATAGCGCTCGATGTAGCCAAGAGCCGCCTCGGCGTCGAAGCGCTCCATCATCACCACGGTGCCGCCAATGGACTGCACGGCCATCGACCAGCCCAGTGGCGCGGCATGATAGAGGGGCGCTGGCGACAGATAGACCATGTCCGGCTCGAAACCGAACAGTGCCTGGCCGATCGTTGCCAGGCCGTTGACGGCGTCGATGGGCTGGTCGCCGACCAGCGCGGCGCGTTTGACGCCCTTGGGCCGGCCGGTAGTACCCGACGAATAGAGCATGGCCGAGCCGCCTGTCTCATCGTCGACCGGTGTCACCCGCATCGCCGCGCGCGCGGCCTCGAAGCTGGCGTAGGGCCCCTGCGCGCCCTCGGTCATGAAAAGCTTCACGCCTGGAATGAGGGGGGCAACCTCCAGCGCCACGGCAGCCACCGCCGCCCCGGCGATCAGGGCCTTCGCGCCACTGTCGGCGACGATATACTCAAGTTCTCCAATGGTCAGCTTTGAGGAAATACAAGTAAACCGCAGACCGGAACGCTGAGCAGCCCAAAGGATTTCATAATACCTGGCACTGTTGTCCATAAATATGGCGATGGCGTCGCCAGCGCCAATGCCAAGCGAGCGAAACAGATGCGCGCCCTGGTTGGAACGCTCATCCAGCTGCTGGTAGGTCACCGTCTCTCCGGAAGCCGCCATGATATAGGCGGGACGATCCGGATGGGCTTTGGCATGGTGGGAGGGGTGCATGTTCAGGCCGCTAGCGCACCAACTGGCGCCTTTCCAAGGATCAAATCCGCCGCCTTCTCCGCGATCATGATCGTGGGAGCGTTGGTGTTGCCCGAAACCAGGCGGGGCATCACGGAGGCGTCGACGACGCGAAGCCCCTTCACTCCGCGAACTCGCAATTCCGGATCCACCACGGCCATCGGCCCATGGCCCATCTGGCAGGTGCCGACGGGATGGTAGATCGTCGAGCCGGCCATCCGGGCGTAGGCCAGCAAAGCCTCGTCGCTGTCGAGCGCCGGCCCGGGCATCATCTCGTGATCGATATAGGGCTTCAGCGCCTCCTGGCTGGCAATCCGGCGGCCCCACTTGAGCGACGCCACTGCCACCTCCTGGTCAAGGGGATCAGAGAGATAGTTGGGGACGATACTGGGATAGATGGTGGGATCGGGCGATACGATATTGATGTGGCCTCGACTCTCCGGTCGCACTTGGCACGGGGCGATGGTCAGGCCGGGCTGGCCCTCCAGCTGCATCTTCTGTTCGGTAACCATCTTGTTGGCGTCGGAGGTGGCCGGCAGCACATGGAACTGGATGTCTGGTCCCGCCAGGTCGGGCCGGGACTTGCAGAACACGGCGATGTGCGCGGCCGAGAGCGTCAGCAGACCCTTGCGTTGGAAAACGTATTTCATCGTCTCGCCGACGAAGCGCGCGCCCCTGGTGAGTTCGTTGACCGACACCACCCCAGCCTTCAGCCGCCAGGTCATGGCGATCACATAGTGATCCTGGAGATTGCCCCCCACGCCCGGCAGGTCGCTGACCACGGTGATGCCGTGTTCGGCCAGCAGCTGGCCCGGGCCCACGCCCGACAGCTGCAATAGCTGCGGTGAATTGACCGCGCCACCGCAGAGGATCACCTCGCGATTGGCCCGGGCGATCTTGCGCTGGCCGCCCTGCCGGTATTCGACGCCAATCGCTCTCTTACCTTCGAAGATCACCCGGGTGGTCAGGGCGCCGGTTTCGACAATCAGGTTCGAACGGCCCATGGCCGGGTGCAGATAGGCCACCGCCGCCGAGCATCTCTGGCCGTTCTTCACAGTCAGCTGATAGTAGCCGACACCCTCCTGTTCGGCGCCGTTGACATCGTTGTTGCGGGGCAGGCCCGCCTCGACGCAGGCATCCACGACCGCGTCCGAGACCTCGTGAGTCTGGGTGACGTCGGACACATTCAGCGGTCCGCCCACGGCATGATGGGCGTCGGCGCCGCGCTCCTGGTTTTCGGCGCGCATGAAATAGGGACGCACATCGTCCCAACCCCAGCCCTCGCAACCCAATTGGCGCCAGCCGTCATAGTCGGCGTGCTGGCCACGGATGTAGAGCAGACCATTGATCGACGAAGAGCCGCCGAGCACCTTGCCCCGCGGCCAGATATGCACCCGGCCGCCGGTGCCGGGATCGGGCTCGGTCGAATAGAGCCAGTTGACCTTGGGATCCTTCAGGGTCTGGGAATAGCCCACTGGCACGTGGATCATCAGATTGGACAAGAATTG
>JAYVYH010000299.1:0-1909 GCA_043784385.1 Caulobacteraceae bacterium
GTCTGGGCGTGGGTGCTGATGCCCAATCACGTGCACATGATCCTGGTTCCCGCCGACGAGGATGGTCTGCGCCGCGCCCTGGCGCCGCTCCACCGTCGCTACGCCGGCCATGTGCACGCCCGGGAGAAACGCTCGGGCCACTTCTGGCAGGGTCGGTTCGGCTGCGTGGCCATGGATGACGCTCATCTGGCGGCGGCGCTGGTCTATGTAGCCCTGAACCCGGTGCGGGCCAGGCTGGTCGAACGCGCCACGGACTGGCGATGGTCGAGCCTTCACGCCCATCTGGACCCAGCGGCGGGCGACGGCCTGACGGCGACCGCGCCGGTTCTCGAGCGCTTCCCCGACCTCGCCGCGCGTATCGCCGCCGGGGAGGATCCGGCCAGGAGCGATCGCTTGCGCAAGGCGGAGAGGATCGGCCGGCCGGTCGGCGCCGCCGACTTCATCGCCAGCCTGGAGCGCCGGAGCGGGCGGCGCCTGCGACCCGAAAAGCCGGGACCAAAGCCGAGAGTGAACGCAATAGACGCGGATCAATTAGATGCACTGTCACCGTAACCGAAGATCCCGGACCGCGCGACGCGTCAGGTCAACGCGATATGTCATGCCGGGCGCGCATCTCGCCGAACACCTCGTCGGCGGACCGCACGCGGCCGGCTTCCTGATCCTCAAGCCCCTGGCGCACGCCTTCCATCGCATCGGCCGCGGCCGCGATGTCCAGCAGTCGTTGATAAGCCTCCGCCTCCTGCAAGACCGCCGCCGCCCTGCCGTTGACCGTCAGGACCAGCGGGCGCTTGGTCGCCTTGATACGCGCCATGAATTCCGCCGAGTAATTGCGGAACGTGGTCATGGGCTCAATGTCCTTGGTGATGTCCATGCCGGGAACGCTCTGTGAGATTACCTTATTGGGTATCACAGACAGAGAAGGAATCTATGGGCGCCGTGCTTCTCGCTCAATCTCCAAACAACCTATGAACGGGCGGTCCCCCTGGTGCTTGAAAAGGTGACACCCATGCCCACGGCGACTTGATCAGAAGTCGCGAGCCAGAAGCCGGCTTGTGGCCCTGGGTGGCCCCGGTCCGGACCCCTGCCTAAAGGCCGGCAGCCGCCAACGAGGCTCTCAGCCGGGGGCAGGCGAAATCGAGGAAGGCCCTCAGCTTGAGCGGCGCCAGGGATTGGCTGGCGTAGACCAGATGAACCGGAAGCGGCTCGGGTTCGAACGCGCGCAGGATCAGCCGCAATGTCCCGGCCGAAACCGCCGAGGCGACCTGATAGGACAACACGCGCGTGATCCCCGCCGAGCCGATCGCGGCCGCAATCGCGGCGTCGGCTGAATTGACGGCGAAGCGCGGCCGAATTGGAACGGCGATCGCTTGACGGTTGCGGCCAAAGGACCAAGTATTGTTGGAATAGAGTCCTTCGAAATTCACACAGTCGTGGTCGACAAGTTCCGCCAGCGTTCGCGGCACGCCTCGCGACTCCAGATAGTCGGGGCTTGCGCAGGTGACCCAGCCAATCGAACCAAGGCGCGTCGCCACCATGCTGCTATCGGCCAACTGGCCGATGCGGATGGCCACATCGACGTGATCATCGGCCAGATTCACCACATGGTCGGCCAGCACGAGACGGGCGCTGATTTCGGGATAGGCCCGCAGGAATTCCCGAATGATCGGCTCGACGTGCAGCCGCCCGAACACCAACGAGGCGGCGATGGTCAGATGACCACGCGGCGCGCGGTATTCGCCCGTGGCCGCGCGTTCGGCCTCTTCGACCTCGTCCAGAATACGCCGGCTGGCCGCGACGTAGGCGCGGCCAGCCTCGGTGAGCATCAGCCGGCGGCTGGTTCGGACAACCAGCTGGGTGCGGAGCTGGGCTTCCAGGTGATGGGCGTGCCTTTCGTAGCCGCCGAGCCGAG
>JAYVYH010000300.1:0-7464 GCA_043784385.1 Caulobacteraceae bacterium
TAGGTGTCGTAGATCCGGTCTATATAAAGCGCGCGTAGATCGCGATCGTCGACGCCGCCCTTGGCCTGATAGTGCTTGAATCCCAGGGCCTCGAAGAAATCCATGTCGATGATCGAGGCGCCGGTGGCGACGACCACGTCGGCCATGCCGTATTTGAGCATGTCCCGATAGACATGCATGCACCCGCCGGCGCTGGTGGACCCCGCCAGAGTGATCCAAACCGAGCACGACGGGTCCTCAATGGCCATCGACAGGATGTCGGCCGCCCGCGCAGTGTCGCGGGAAGTGAAGCTCATCTTGCGCATCGCATCGATCACCGGCCGCGCGTCATAGGCTGTGATATCTACGTGTTCGACCACTTTCGAGAGCAGGTCGGCCTTGGTGTTCGGGGTAGGGGCGTTCATGGCTCTGATTCCAACGCGGGGACAGGGGAAGGCGTTCTCCGGGACCGGGCTCGCCGAGGATTACACGAATGAGGAGGTGTGGCGGCCTAGCCTATCTGCGGCGGCGTTTCTTGCCCTTGGCGCGCGTCAGTTTGATGACGGCGCCGGTTTCACCCTTCGGGCTTGGGATCGACCGTGGGGCGAGACCGAACATCGACGCCATCGGCGCGTCCTGGACCGCGACGGTCTCCACATCGCCAAAGCCGTTGAAGCGCGTGGCCATGGCCACGCCGTATGCCCCCAACATGCCGATCTCGATGTGATCACCTTCGCGTACGTCTTCAGGCAGCCAGAACGGACCGGGCATGACATCGATGGAATCGCAGGTCGGACCGAAGAACTGAAACGGCCGTAGCGGCGCGTCGGTGGCGCCCTCGCCACGGACCAGCTTGACCGGGAACGGCCATTTTGAGTGGGCGGCGTCGAAAAGCGAGCCATAGGCGCCGTCATTCAGATAGAGGGCGTCCCCCTTGCGCAGTTCCACGCAGGTGAGGAGCGAAGTGCTTTCCGCCACCAGCGCCCGACCCGGTTCGCACCAGAGCTCCGTGGTTTCGTGCACCATCATTTCAGCGAAACCCCGATCGATCGCCGCGATGTATTCGGTGAGGTCTGGCGGAATCATACCGGGATAGACCGACGGAAACCCGCCTCCGACATCCACGACATCGGCGAACACGGCCGCGCGGACAAGCGCCCGGGAGGCCTGCGCCATGGCCGCCTGGAACGCGGACGGCCGCATGCACTGGCTACCAACATGGAACGAGACGCCCATGAGTTCGCTTGTGGCTTGACGCGCAGCCCGCAAGAGGTCGGGCGCTTCGAAGGCCGAGACCCCAAATTTTCCGTTCAGTGCGTAGGCTGCCCCCGGCGTTTCAACCGCCAAGCGTACGATGAGATTCAGGTCCCGGGCGTCACCCGTGGCTTCTTGAAGCTTTGCCAGCTCATGGTGGCTATCGAGGGCGAAAGTTCTGATTCCATGGTCGAAATAGGCCGAGGCGATCGCCGATCGGCTCTTCACCGGATGCATGAACGCCATCCGCGATCCAGGCGCATGGACGCCTACGCGCTCGATTTCCGCGATCGAGGCCACGTCGAAGCAGTTCACGCCGTTAGCCGCCAGTCCGCGGATTACCCACGGTTCTGGGTTGGCCTTCACCGCGTAGAAGACGTTTCCGGCGAAATTCTTCCTGAACCAGCGCGCCGCTACGGCCAGGGCGTCCGGCCGCGCGAATGCGACTGGACGTTCCGGCAACCGCTCACGGACCAGGTCCAGGGATGTATGGTACGTGTGCAATTCACGTAGCCCCCTGCAGATTGTTGAACCCAGGCCGGCGTTAGCAGCGCTTTTGAGGACAACGGGTCCGCCGGAGAGCGCGGAATTAGTTATGATGAGAGGGGATGTAAAGAACAAAACGCCCTACGGCCCATAAAGCAATGGGCTGGACCGCCGGAGCCCCGCCGTGGCATGACCCGTGATCGACGACAGTTGGCCCGCGCGGCCCGCGCAAGCCTCAAGGAACGCCGATGACGTTTCCAGCCGCCGTTATATCCTTGCGGAAGGTCTCCAAGCGTTTCGGTTCCACCTTGGCGCTTGACGCTGTCTCGCTCGAAGTGGGCCGAGGCGAAATGATCGCTCTGATCGGACCATCCGGTTCGGGCAAATCCACGCTGCTGCGCGCGGTGGCTGGGCTGGCGACGATCGACATTGGCGAAGGTACTGTCACGGTGTTCGGCGAACGGCTCCAGGAACAGGGCCGTCTGATGGACGGCTTTCGGCGCGCGCGGCGACGGATTGGATTCGTCTTCCAGCAATTCAATCTAGTGGGCCGGCTGTCGCTTTTCACGAACGTCGCGTTGGGGTCGCTGGGCCGGATCTGGTTTTGGCGCGGCCTTCTTGGTCATTGGCCGATTGAGGTTCGAACAGCGGCGATGGCGGCTCTCGTCAGGGTTGGAGTCGCCGACCGCGCTGGTCAGAGAGCCAATACGCTTTCTGGTGGGCAGCAGCAGCGCGGCGCGATCGCACGAACGTTGGTACAGCAGGCCGAGGTTGTCCTGGCGGACGAACCGGTGGCTTCGCTCGACCCAGTGTCGGCGCGAAACGTTATGGACATCCTGAGGGATCTGAATCGTGTCGACGGCATGACGATCTTGGTCACGCTCCACCAGGTGGACTATGCGCTACGTTATTGTGATCGGGTGGTGGCGCTGAAGGCAGGCTGTATCGTCTACGATGGACCCACTTCCGGTCTTCGCCAGGATGCGTTGGTGAATATATATGGTCCTGAATTCCAGGATACATTTTGGGAGGAAGCGCCGATATGATGACTAGCCGGCACATGGCTGCTCTCGGACTTTGCGCCTTGAGCCTTTCCGCCTGTGGCAAGTCGCGACCGACGCGGGAATCGCGGCCGCCAACTGAGGTGCGTTTCTCGGTGCTTTCGACGGAATCGACCCAAGCCATGTCCGCCTACTGGCGACCGATCCTTGCCGATATGCAGGCGCAAACCGGTCTGACGGTCACGCCATTCTATTCGAACAACTACACATTGTTGGTCGAGGCGATGCGGTTCAAGAAGACGGATGCGGGCTGGTTTTCCAATCAGTCGGGACTGGAGGCGGTTCGCAGAGGTGGCGGGGAGGTGTTCGCCCGGACTTTCAATCCGTCCGGCGTCGATGGCTACACCTCGGTGCTGATCGTCAACGCCAAGAGCAAAATTACCCTCGAGAAGGTCCTGATGTGCGATAAATCGCTTACATTCGGCCTCGGAGACGTGCTCTCGACGTCCGGCACCCTCGCGCCGATGACATATCTATTCGCACCAAAGAACATCAAGCCCACGACCTGTTTTAAACAATTACGCAGTGGTTCAAGCCACCAGACGAATTTAGTGGCCGTAGCGAACGGTCAATTGGATGTCGCCACCAACAACAGCACCTCCTTGATGCTCAATCAGCAGAATGGGGCTCATGACGCCGAACGTGTTAAGGTAATCTGGCGTTCCCCCGTACTTCCTGAAGACCCTATCATATGGCGCAAAGATCTCGATCCGGACGTAAAGGAGAAGCTTCGTCAGTTTTTCCTCACCTACGGTCAGGGTGATGGGCCGGACGCAGCCAGGCAGCGCGGCTATATGGCCAAGGTGCATGTTGGCGGTTTCAAGCCAGCCGATGACACTCACCTGCTTCCAGTGCGAGAAATGGAAGCTACCAAGCGCTGGGTCGAAGCCAATGATAGTGGGGACAAAGCCAAGATCGCACAGACCAAGAGCGACCTTGATGCAATCCATGACCAGAGGGTAGCGCTTGAAGCGCGTACCCGGGCGGCTGCCGCGGCGCAGTAGGCGATGGCGCTGGCCCCAGAGACGATCCCACGACCGCCTGAGCAGAGCCTTGCTCAGCGTGCCTTCGACATATTGATCTGGGGCACGCTCGCTCTGCTTCTGATTTTTGGCGCGCGAAGCGCTGAAATCGGGAAAATGGGCGAATTGTTTTCTGGTGGCCAGAACATGCGCCAACTTGGGATAGAATTCCTACGGCCGAACTTTGGCGAATACCGCCTCTATATCGCGGATATGTGGCTGACTGTGCAGATGGCGCTTTGGGGCACCGCCCTGGCGTTGCTGATCGCGATTCCGCTTGGACTGGCCGGCGCGCGTAACCTGACGCCAGTCTGGGTTCAGCAGCCGGTCCGCCGTTTGCTTGATGTTCTGCGTTCGGTGCCGGATTTGGTGATTGGGGCGATCTTCGTTGTCGCCGTCGGTCTTGGCCCGTTCGCGGGCGTGATGGCGTTGGCGGTCAATACTGGTGGTGTGCTGGGCAAACTGTTCTCCGAAGCCGTCGAAGCCATCGATCGCGCTCCGGTGGAAGGCGTCCGAGCAACCGGTGCGGCGCCCCTGCACGAAATAGTTTGGGGCGTATTACCGCAGGTCGCACCGCTCTGGACCAGCTATGCTCTCTATCGGTTCGAATCTAATGCCCGGTCGGCCACGGTGCTAAGCCTGATTGGGGCCGGTGGAATCGGTCAGCCGCTGTTCGATTCCATCAACAGCTTCGCGTTCGACCAGGCCAGCGCCATTGTCATTGTCATTGTCGTGGCCGTGTCGGGAATAGACCTTCTGTCCCAGGTCATCCGAGGCAGACTACTCTAGGACGAGGCTACGGTCGTCCGTGGCCCCCGCCTCAACCGTGCCAGACGGCGCAATCGCCGCCAGAACCGGCTCTTCTCGGGTTCTGGATAGGGTTGGAGCAGTCGGAGGAACTCCTCTGCGCATGCGCGCCAGGAGTAGCGCTCGGCGACTGACCGTACATGCCCCCGATCGAGTTTGAGCGCCTCCAGACAGGCCTCTTTCAATCCATCGTCGCGCCCGGGCGCAAGGACGCCGGCGCCGGTGCCAGGTATAATATCGATGGGACCCGGCGCTGAAAACGCGGCCACTGGCGTTCCGGCGCCCCAGGCTTCAAGAATGACAAGGCCGAACGTGTCGGTCAGCGACGGAAAGACAAAAACATCCGAGCAGGCGTAGTGGGCAGCCAGCTCAGCGTTGAACTTTGCACCCGCGAATCTAACGGCGGGATACCGCGCTGCCAGTTCCGCCCGCTGCGGCCCGTCTCCCACGACGATCTTGGTGCCGGGCAGGTCAAGCCGAACGAAGGCCTCGATGTTTTTCTCGACCGCCACGCGGCCGACGTTCAACCAGATCGGCCGCGCCAAGCCTTCGAAGATGTCCGGCTCACTGTTTGTCCGGGGATGGAACATGTCGGTGTCCAGACCCTTTGACCACAGCGAGATATTGCGAAAGCCGTGGGCTTCGAGCTCATCGCGCATGGTTGGAGTGGCCACCATCAGTCGGCCAGAGGGTCGGTGAAACCATCGCATGTAGGCATAGCCCGCCGCGAGGGGAACGGGCAGCCGAGCTGACACATACTCCGGGAACCGGGTATGATAACTAGTGGTGAAGGGAAGTTTCCATTCTAGACAAATTCGCCGGGCGGCGAGGCCGATAGGGCCTTCCGTCGCGATGTGGATGGCCTCCGGTTCGAAGGCCTTGAAGCGTTCCTGGACTTTTTCGTAGGCGCCCACGGCCAGTCGAATTTCCGGATAGGTCGGCAGCGGCACCGTTGCGAACTGGTCCGGGGTGATGACCTCGACCTGTTCGTCCATCTGCCTCAACTCGGCCACGACGCGGGTTAGGGTGCGAACTACACCGTTCACCTGGGGCTCCCAGGCATCGCTGGCTAAGAGAATGCGCATCAGGCGATCCAAGGTTCCATTCTGGGCTGGCGCGTATCGTTGACGTGCTGTGATATGTCTATCATGGACCAGGAACACAAATCCGCCCAATGGAGTATTTCAAGACGCCCGCCGCTGTGCTCGACCGGGGCGGTGCAACTTTCCACCCAATCGCCATCGTTGATATAGATTACGCCGTCGATCTCGCGCATTTCAGCCTTATGGATATGGCCACAAATGACACCGTTCACATTGCGCCGCTTGGCCTCGCCTGCCACGGAGTGTTCGAACCTGTCGATGAATTTCAGGTCGTTCTTCACCTGGGACTCCAGGAAAGCCGACAGGCTCCAATAGCCGAAACCCAGCCGGCGCCGCAGGTTATATAGGATCGTATTGAGCGCCAGCAGCGTTCTACGGGCTAGGTCACCCGCGAAACCAACCCAAGCGGCGTGCCTCACCACAGCGTCGAATTCGTCCCCATGCACCACAAGAAGTCGACGACCGTCTGCTGACTGGTGCAAGGCGTCGCGCGCCACGGTCAAACCGCCAAAATGCACGCTACAGAGATCCCGCACCCGATCGTCATGGTTTCCCGGGATATAAGTCACCACCACTCCTTTGCGGGCGAGGCTGAGAATCTTCTGAACGACATCGTTGTGAGTTTGAGGCCACTACCAGCCTCTCTTCATTTTCCAGCCATCGACGATGTCACCGCCAAGATAGAGTCGCTCGCACGTCATGTGACGCATCAAATCCAGCAGCAAGTCGGCTTTGCGGCCGCGCGTGCCCAGGCGTACATCGGAGGTGAATACGCTCCGACAATGGGTGGGATCTGCCAGATCGTCCATGTTACTTCCCGCGCACTCTTCCGATAGGAGGGCGCTAAGCTGATTGATTGTCAGTTTTGTGAATGTGTATCAGACCGCTGCGTTCTGGGGCGATGCGGATTGGTCGACTACGGTCAGGTCGGTCGAAGGCGGTGGTGGCCGAGCGCGCAGCCGAACCCCCTTGAAGAACAGTTTTAGCGCCTCCCAATGAATCGCCACAACTACCCCGAGCGTAAGGAAGGGATAAGCCAACAGGACCACCAGCAGCGCCCGATCTGTGAACTCACGCCTCTGGCCAGTGAAGGCGGCGAAGATCAGCGGCTTGCCCGCAAAATCGCTTCCATTAACCGCCGTGGCGATCCTTACACCAGGGGTGGACAGTTTGAAATCGTAGTTCATATCCATATCCATGAACGGCGAGACATAAAATTCTTTGGCGCAGGATTGCTTCACCGCCCTATCGGTATTGTTGTTTACGGGGATGAGATATGTATGTCTCTGTCCGAAGGTATTATTGACTTCATAAATTATTGCCTCGATATTTTTATCGGCGCCAAAACAATAGTATATGCTTATGGGATTGAAGACATGCCCAAATAGCCGTGGCATGCACAGCAGTGCAACCCGACCACCGTTGACGACAAGCCCGGCTTTAGCGAGGACTTTATCGACGTAGGCGCGGAGTGGTCCGCTCGCGCCGTCGCCGTGGTCAGCGTCATGGAAACTGAAAACATTGAATCCGTTGTGGGAAAATAGTTTCAGGCGCCGAGCGAGGCTTGGCAGGTCGTCCAGATAAAACAGCATCTGGAACATGCGGTAACGGAGGCGGTGCCGCCGAGGAGCAAACCGCTGGTGGATCACCTCGCCCAGATAGAGGCAGGAACCCGGATCGTTCATGCGACAGCCTCAAGCGTCGGTCGGTCTCGCGCGCCTGGGGCTTTCGGCGTGATGTGAATTCGACCGG
>JAYVYH010000301.1:0-12904 GCA_043784385.1 Caulobacteraceae bacterium
GATCATCGACGGTCATCTCTACGCGCTGCGAAATCTCGTCGAGCGGTGCTTCTCAAAACTCAAGCACAGCCGCAGACTGGCCACCCGCTACGATAAGACCGCCGACAGCTACCTCGGCTTCATTCTCGTCGCCTCCATCCGGCTATGGGTGAGGCACTTCGTCAACAGAACCTAGGACGCCACGGAAGTTGAAGAACGGCTACGAGGTGCCATCTTGAACTCTAAGCTTCCGCATGTGCGAGTCCGACGGGCACGTCTTTCAAAACGCACGTTCTCGGTCAAAATATTCCATAAGTGTTGAGACTGATAGTGATGAATGACGGAGCTAGAACTACTGAGTAAGGAGGGGATAGGGGCAATATTCACATGACACCGTGACTGTATGTATGGTGCTCCTGGTTCCCAATCGCAATCGTTCCTGGAGCGGCCGCTCGACGGCGACTGGCCGCAGCCAAACCGCGCCAAACTGGACGTTCGCTGGCGGTGGGCAGCAAGGTCAGGTCTTACGAGCAGATGTTCTGCGCCGTGCGCTCGTCGCGTATGTTGTGACCGGCGGCGTGTGGATGATACACTTATAGGGTGGCCGAGGCTCGCTCCCCCATCAAGCCTTTTCTCAAACCGTGCGCGCCGCGTTTGGACGAGGCGCAGCGCCGCGCACAAATCAAGCTTGACGTCGCCTTTCGCCAAGAGGCGGCGCGCGCCGCCTAAGAACGCGAGCTCGCGGTGATTGAGATACGCGGCGAGGTGGCCACTTCGCGACCGTAACTGGGATTGTCTCCACCGACCTTGAGGCAATCGACGGCGCGGTCGCACGTCTGAGACAGGCGTGGCTCGACGCGCACAACCGCGCCGCCGCGCCGTTCTCGCCCCAGCAGTTGGCGAAATCTTCTGTCGCGCAGCTAGTGCTACCCGATCTCAGAGACTCGGACGCGCCAAGCCTAAACGAGGCGGTCGCGCGAGCAGTCGCGGATCGGCTGAAGGACGGGAAATCGGTTGAATTTGAACTCACGCAGGCGATCTCCGAACGTCTGCTGGCCTGGGCTCGGACCTTCGGACTCTTAGTCGGCGTGCCGCTGGCCTTGCTGGCGACGTTGCTCGGAATCTTGGGCATCCACAGCTGGTCCGACTTCGATTCGACGGTCAGCCAGGGCAAGAAGGACATCCAGGCCAAGATCACGGCCGCGACGACCAGCGCCGCGCGGCTCGACGTCCGAGCGCGGCGTCTTGATGCGCAGGCGCGACAGCTCGACGCGCAATACGGGGAGCTGAAACGGCGATTCGGGGACGTGACACAGCTTGCGAGTGAGGTCGAGGGGTTGGCCGGCAAAGTGGATAAGATCGAGGAGCGGATCCAGTTCAAAGGTGCGTTCCCGAGCGGCGCGGCGGCGCAGGGCGAGGTGGAGCGCACGATTAACGATTACCGGAGCTATCTCAAGTCGCTGGGCTACCGTCCAGCTGAGAACAAGCTTTCATTCGTGATCGACAAGGGGACGGTAATGAACGCCTACTTCGACGGATCGAAGCAGGCGGTCGCGCCAGAGATCGCGGCCATGCCGGATATATAATTGCGCGAATATAGTCATCGTTCTCTTAAGGAAGTCAACCCGCATGTTTTTCAAAATTACAATGTAGAATCTGCAGCGTTGGAATCGGGCACAGCCGATTATCTTGTCGTAAGCTATTTGGGACAAGCCATTCTGGGTCGGGGTTACGTTCAGGCGTATAAGGCGCAACTCCCCGCTGAGATGGTGGCGCGGGGCTTCATTCGCGCGACCACCAACGACCGCCGCTTCCCTCCGCCGAGCGCGACAGAAAGTGATCGCGAGCCGCATCGTGTCGGCGAGGTTTGGAGCGGTGCTCTCTGGGACTTAAGAGTCCTTCTCGGCTGTGCGGCGTCGACGCCCCGCTGCTCCGCCGCCGACCGCCTAGTGCTCGATGCGTGGCGGTCAACGCCGCCTCAACCGACCGCGACGATCGGACCGCGTTTCGCCACTAATCTGGTCCAAAAAGTGCGCCAGGCGGATGGGGAGGTGCGTGCCGCGAAGATGCGCGCCGCCTTCGCGCGTCGCGGGCTTGCCATCTAGGAACATTGCGCTCGCGGAGGCTGGTGCGGCTCTGAACTAGCTCGAAATCGGTTCGACCGAAGTCGACGAGTTTTCGTCGCTGGGCAGACAGCGCAGAGTGGCCGTATGAAGGACGGATTGGTGTTTACGGGTCATCTCAATTCCATCCGCTATAATGTCTGATTGTTGCGCTACAAGGTTTCCAGTTGGGCGTCTAGGTTGCTTGTCCTACGTGCCTCGCGCGCCTGCCGGCGCACTCGGAAAACAAAGGACGAAACCGAACCGCCGGTGCGAAGAGCAGCGGTCGGGCCCTGCGCGGTTGAAGGGCTCCGCGCCCGCCCGCTCCCCTCACCTCGCCCGTGATGACATTTCTATCTGGCGCCCCGCGGGACATCTCTATCCGGCGTAGACAAAGTAATGGCTAATTGCCAGCCTATCGGTAACAGGCTGATCTCGACCCCAACCGATAGGTTACTATGCCTGCCGGCGCGCAAAAGTAGCGAAAGCAACTGGTCGCTCTTGCGCTCGTCGGAGCCATTGAACGTCGTTACAATGCTTAAAACGCGTAGGCTTCGTTCTACCAGCTACTGTCACTGTAAGCGTAGCAAGCGGAGATGCGTTTATCGTCAGGACCCGAACAAGAACTGCGTAGGGACAACGTGATCTAATCCGCAATGTCGCTACACCGCCGGGGACGGTGTTAATCATGGCAAGGTCGTCGTCAACGACGGCGTAATTTGAGAGCGCCGGCGGGTTGCAGACGTATTCAGGCAGGCGCTACATCGACTTGATGCAAGTCGTTACAGCCGACTCCTGAGCCGCGAGAGTAAATTTCGCGAGAGCGTCGGCAAGGTCGCTTGTTTTGCTGTTGAGCTCGGCGGTCATTGTCTGCAGAGCCCGGATCTTCTGGTCGGCGATGTCGTTCACCGGCGGCGGTGGCGGCGCCGGGCTTTTGCCGTCGGTTGGTGTGCCGGGCACTAGGTCTGCCTTTGGCCCCCCAGCCGGCCCAGCGCCCGGCTTGGCCGCCGGAACCGGCGTGGGCGAGGTCGGTAGCGCGGAAGAGGTCACGTCGCTTTGAGAGACTTTGCCCGTCACCACCCCATCGATTTGCAACAGGCTGTTGGCAGCGAAAATCGCCACCTGATTGTACAATCCTTGAGCGATCGCCTGCGCAGCCGTCTGCTGCTTGGCGGCGACTACCGCCTGCTTCAGATCCGTAAGCGCGGCGGCGAATCTGGGCGCTCGATCAGGCGACATGCCGGAGGTGAGCGTCGGCGTACCCAGCCAGGCCGTCGTTTCAGCGTCCAGGGGCACCGCCTTATCGCTCAGTCCCGGCAACGAACCCGCCCCTGGCGGCCGCGCATCCGCCGGTGTGTAGGGCGAGAGATTGACAATCAGGCAGGTCGTCGCGTTCATGCCGCTCTGATATGATCTCGAATTAGGCCGAGCATTCACGAACGAATTGAAGCCCACAATAGAGGCGGCGGCGATCGCTATATAGCTGAGCGACTGCGTGGATGATTTGGCCACCGCGGCCGTCGCCGCGCCGGTAGCCAGAGGGATCAGAGCGGCGTTGGACCAGAATGCGAACTTGAGGTTGTCATTACGGGCTGCCTGATAGGTTCGCAAAAGATTATTCGCGACGGCAATGTTCGTGGTCAGCGCCTCGTTTGGCAGCCCCGCGGTGACCGGAAAATTCGTAACCACAGGCGCACCGACGGCAGACAAGCCTTGGGGAACGCCCATAATCGACGCGCACCCCGAGAGTCCTACGGCCGGCGCGAGAATCGCCACCATGAATCCACTGAATTTCATTTGCACTCCTCCGGTTGTCCCACACGCTTACGTCCCGCGCCGCAGCCGGGGGACGCTGCCCACCTGATTGATCAGTGTTTCGACTTCACTCACCTTTAGATAACCGCTGTGAACGGGAATTTCCCCTGCGGCGACGACGATACCCTCCCGTGGATCAATCAACCAATAGGTGCACACTGCGCCGCCCATGGCCCAGAAAGGCATCGTGCCCAAGAACGTCCAGATATTCTTCTTTGTGTAATAGCCGCCGGCCGCCGAGCGAGTGTCGATCATCAGCACCAGCGTCTGCGGCGTGGCCATCGCACTATGAAGGGCCTGCTCGACGAGCACCTTCGCCCCAAAAAGGACACCCGTCGCGTCAGCGGCGATGAGGGAGGCGATGAGGTCGTCCCATTGCGCCAGAGCCTTCGTGAGAGAAACGGCGGCGACGTCACAAGACTGCGCGCGCTCCTCTGCGGACTTACGCTGATCGGCCGTCGCGTCGGCGGCGATTGAAGATCGGGTTCGCGTGGCTTGCGCCTGCACCTCGATAAGTTGGCCTTGTGCCCGTGTCGCCAGCGCCATCGGCTCGCTGAGCAGGGTGGCAAATGCGTCGAGCGGCTGAAGACGACGATTGGGCAACAACACCCGCTGACCGCGGGACGCCAGCGCACCCGCCACCGCGCTAAGCAGCAACTCTTTGTCGACCGTAACCGCGGCGCCTCCAATTTCGTAGTCGGATTGAAAATAAGTGCCCAGTTTCGCCAACGCGTCGATAGCCGCCCCCGCAATAGTCAGGGGTGGCGCCAAGCTAGACGACGGCCCTGAGAGGTCTGGCGCCAAGTCGCCGAGCGCGGCTTTTTGAACCGGCTGATCAGGCCGGGCGTTGCGCGTCATCGCCTCCTCATGCCGGTCCGCCGCGCTTTTGAACATGAGAACCAACGCCTCCATCCTCACCACCAATTGCTGTTGGTTGGCGAATGTCTGTGGCTCCACGCCGTTTAGCAGCACAATGGGTATACCCACGGCGTGGAGCCCAATCGCCGCTGCGTTGTGGTCCGCCTTGTCTTTAACGGCTGACCGGACCGCCGCGGCGATGCGGTCCGCCGTTTCCTGGATGGCGGCGGCGAACAACAACATCCCTTCAGCCTTGCCCGCATCGGGCTTCGTCGCGATCGTCCCGGTCGGTCCGCCCGCAAGCCCGGCGACCGAACCGATCTTTGCCTGAGCAGCGGCGAGATCGGCCGCCTTGGTGGAATCGGCGAGCGCCTTATGTGAATCGGCCAGGGCCTTGAGCGCGTCGACCCGCTTCTGCTCCGCGGCTG
This sequence comes from Caulobacteraceae bacterium, assembly GCA_043784385.1. Classification (GTDB taxonomy): domain Bacteria; phylum Pseudomonadota; class Alphaproteobacteria; order Caulobacterales; family Caulobacteraceae; genus Acaudatibacter. The sequence goes on from JAYVYH010000301.1 coordinate 5,183, forward strand.
CCTGCACCGAGACTGGATCGGCCGTCGCCTTGAGTGCGGCCATATCGGCCTGCACTTTGAGAAGATCGATTTGCGCCCTGACGGTGGCGACTTCGGCGGTGAGACGCTTCAGCGCCTCGGCCTGAGCGTCTTGTGCTTGCTGTTGCGTGAGGTCGGTCATCGCGTCTCCTCGTCCGGGGGGCGCGCCGTGCCGATTGATCTCGACGTCATGGCAGCCTGTACCCGCGATAGCCGAGGCCCGGGTCGAGGGGCTTTGGCAAGGGCGCGCCGCCGACGCGGGCGAAAGCTGCGCGGCTCATCAACGCGATGTCCACGACGTCGCCTGCACCCAGCAGGCGCAGGCCCAGTACCCGCGAGAGGTCCAGGGTCGGAAAGCCGTCGTTGTCGGCAGTCAGGCCGACCAAGATCGTGAGCCCGCAGCTTATCCTGGCACCGTGGACATTCACGCGTTCGCCGGCCACAGTTTCAGCCGTGGCGCGAAGCGCCCCCACCGGTCCGGTGAGGCCTAGCCAGATAGCTTCGTCGTCCGCCAGCGCCAGGGCGAACTCGGCGCGGCCCTCCAGACGCGCGAAGGGAATGGCGCCCAGGCTGGAGGGTGGCGTCGGGACGTGGCCGCCCGCTGGGCGCACGAACCTTTGCGCCGAAACTCGCACGTCGCCGTTCACTAGGCCGGCCACGTCAGACGTCCATACCATGACCTTGATCCGCCGCCAGCTCGACGCCGGCGACCGGCGGGACAGTTTCAATCGCCGATTGCGGCACACCCATGGCCGCCGCCCGGCGGCTCAGAATCGACGCGTCGGGCGTGGGAGTGTTGATAGCGCCCGACCAGACCTCCCGCGCTACGATGTCCATCGCCATACCCGGCGCCGCGGCAGCCGGCGCTGCTGCGGCAGTCGGGGTGCTGTAGAGCCGCGCCTGGACCGCTTGCACTATCGCGGCCCGGTCCGCCTCGTCGGTGGACCAGCTGAAATAGGGCGCGCTAGCGGTGGTCGCGCGCACATTGGCCCATACTGAGGCTGGCACCAGCTGGGGGTTTTGCGCGGAGGACTCGACGAGTAGCCGCCAGCTGCGCTCGAACATCGGCGGCGCGTTGATCGCGCTCGCCGCCGCCAGATCAGGCGTCGAGCAATAGTGGGACAGCGCCACCACGTCAGGGAAATCCTCGCCCAACAATTCACGCAGATTGCCGACCACATCGTCGAATAAGGCCGGGCCCAGATCATTGGCGGTCTTACGGTTCATAAGCAACATGTGAGCGGCGATGATGCCCAGCAGCGGACTAGTAAATTCCTGGTCGAGGCATTGATCTAGCCACTTGCCGATGGCTGACCGATCGTCGGCAAGCGCCACCGCCATACGTCCCAGCAGGGCGTCTCCGTCCCCACCCCAGGGCGAGTTGCGCGGCCGTATCACGAAAGAACGCCGCGGCATGACGTCGCTCACCCCACCGATGGTCGCGCGCAGGAGATAGGCCTCGACACGCCAATCGCACGTCTTCCCGGCTCGAGGAAGAATTAATGACTGCGCCATGGGCTTACCTTCGGCGCCCATGAACCGTAGCTCGTAGGCGCCCGGCGCGAGTTGGATCAGACAAGTGGCCCACGGGTCGTGACCGGGCGGCTGATGCCGCTGTCCGACCGTCGTCAGATCCGCCACCAGGTCTCCGGCAAGCGTGTGCACGCTGACCCCCTCCCAAGGCGGACGCCGGGCGACGCCGTCGGTCTCGCCATAGGCTCGAGCCATGACGAAGAGTTCGGCTCCAAATCCCATGTCAAGGTCAGGCGCCGCTGCCGCGCCCGAAGCGGCTTGCTCGTGATATTCATGCGTGGTGCGGGTTCCGGGCAGGGGATTGGCGCTCGTCATCTGCGGAAGGTCGGGAACTGTCTCGGTGCCCTGCGGCCAATTCTCGTCGAGCAACACGACTTTCTCAACAATCTGCCGGGCGTTCAGAACGCGAAACTCGTAAAGCCCATAGGGCAGCGTAATACTGAGATTGCCGACGCCACCTTCGATGAGTTGCCAGCGCTCACCAAACAAGCGGATTTCGGGATCGGGTGCGCCGGAATCGATGGTCAGGAGATGACGACCACCGACCTTCATTGTCGGCGCGCGGCCCATCTCCGTGATCGGGATCGTTTCGGGGCGTGTCACCGCGAACCCCTGCCGGATGCCGGTGTCGGTTTCAGCAAGATAAAGGCCGACAAGCAGTTTGAGCGCGAGATCACCAGACGACGGCACGGCCATCCAGGGGCCAGGCGCCGGCGGGGAGCCTGTCCAAAGCCGCACCCGGCCACCGCGCTCGTTGTCTACAAAACCCAGCGCGACGGAAAAGCATGGCGGGGTAACGTTGCGCGCGAAGATCAGGGCGCTGCTTTCCTGTAACAACGCGGGGGTCTTTGCCAAGGATGGGCTAATCCTGTCCTGCGCGTCCAGCCAGCTTAGCTGCGCTCGGCTCAGCCAGTCGCCGAGCGACCGGCCCGTCACCATACCGTATTCGTTGGCGGCCGCGCCCCGAAGGCCGGCGACGAGGTTCCAGCTGAACACTCCACGCCAGTCGGCCGGCGCCGGCGCGGCTGGATTGGCCGCCAGGAGGGGCTTTTCCGCCGCGAGCAGAGGCCGGGGCGCCGCGAGGGCCACGAACGAGGGTCCAGGAGCGTCGTTCGTTCCGGGGAACGGATTAGCTGGGGCTGAGTTCGGCATGACCGAGACCACTCGCTCCATGCACGAATCCATCCACAGGATACATTCCCGGAAATATCCCGCATCCTGCAGCCAGTCGATCCAAGCCGACGGCGAGATATGATCCGTGTACTGATCCGTAGCGGCGCCGGTGAGCAGGCAGGCCTTATCGTGCGACGAAAACCCGTGGCCCGACATATACAGGTAAAGGCGCTGCCCCGCACGCCAGCCGCTTGCGCGGGTTGCCGCTCTGGCCGCCGCGCGGGCTAGTAGCCAATTAAATGCCCCGTCCAGCTCGGCCTTCCCGGGTGGAATGGGGTAAGCGGCCGACACTATCTCGAAAATATGGTCGGCGTCGTCCGGCAAGTCGCCGCCGCGGGGATCGACGAGCCATGCACGCACGGCCGCCACGTCATTGGGCGGACCGTTCAGCGTCCTGACGGTCGGGCTGACATAGGCGGATAGCCCGATCAGGATCGCCAGATGGTTGTCATTCGCCACGGCGCTATCTTGAATAAATCTGTTTGATCAGCAGCTTGTCCATGTCGGACAACTCACTGTTGAGCCCTGCCGAGAAATAGCCGTTTTCCGTCCAGGAGGCGGGCACCGGGTAGAGCATGATCGAGGCCGGGTCGAAGTCGGTTCCGGTGCCCAAAGCCTTATCGTATTTAGCGAATATGTTGCTGCGGATCGTTGCGTCGGACCAGTTGTTAGGCGGCCCGGATAAGTCGTGCAACACGGCCATCTCGTTCCAACGTATGGCGTGATCAAGCGGATTTTGATGCTCGTGGATCATGCCCAAGGCGTGGCCGAATTCGTGCAGGACAACCCGGCGCAGCTCGTCATCGAGGGAAGCTGGCGTCAACCAGCCATAATTCATCGTTGCGGCGGCGGGATCCACGACGCTCGGGTCGCGGCAATCGGTCCCGATATAGGACCAGCTCCCTGGCCCGGTTGCGAATGAAATACGGATGCCCTGCGGCGCCGCTTCGACGATCTGAAATGTCAGCTGCGCGTACTGCAGCCATTCCCGCGCCACCGCCTCCACCCTATCGCGCAGGGCCTGATCGCCGTCGAGAAAAGCGATCGGAATTTCCTCGCCCTGCGTCCAGCGCTTGGCGTTGACTACGAAGCCTCGTGTTTGGGTCTCCGTTGGGTTGGTGTCGATGTGCGGGGGGAGGTCGATCACGGAGCAAAAATGCGTTTCGGTAATAGGCATGGGAACCTCTCGGATCAGGGGATTGCGGCTGGGACGTGAGCAGGCATTGGCCGGAATGCGATCTCGGCGTCGGGCGCGAACGCCTTTCCCAGATCGGCGGGTGCTCCATCCGGGCCGGGCGGGAACAGATGCGCCATCACCGCCGGATGGACCGCGTCCGTAGGGGCGATGGCGAAGGCGGCGTGGCCGACGCCGCCACCGGGGCCCTCCGCCCGCAGATCGAGATGAATCGTTCCGTCCGCATTGAGCCGGGCCGTACCGATCGGGGCGTCTTGCAGCGGCAGCATGGGCGCCCGCAGCGCCGCCGCGGGGGCCACCAGCGCAGCGGCGTCGACGGCCGTGAGCGGCCCAGCCTCCCAGTAGCCGAACAGGCCCGGCCAATCGGCGTGCAGAGACGCCGCCTCCACCTGGAAGCGGGCACCGCTCTCGGCAAAGGACTCCTCCAGACCTGGACCGCCAGCCTGGAGCTCATAGGCGCCCAGCTTCGCGAGATCGGCCTGTCGGGCGGTGCCGAACTCGGCTGTGTGGATCACCGCGTGACCGCCGGAATAGTCATAGCCATGCAGGGATTCGTGCACCACCAAACAGGCCGACCCGTGTAGCCCTGATGCCCTGGTCGGCACGATGCGGGCACCTGTGCCGTCATCGACGGTGGCGATCACCACCCGCTTGCGGTCGTCGAAATAGGTGCCCGGCACATTGTCCCAGGTCCGCCCGGTGCCCTCCCAGCCACGCGGCGTGACTCCGCGCAGGTCGGTCTCGAAATCGGTGACGCCGCCTCGGCAGGCGATCACGCGGATGAGCCTTGATTCGAAACGAGCCAGCACCTCGTCAGGCAGTTTGGCCACCTCAATGGCGACGGGTTCCAGGTCGTCCGCGGAGCCGCTGCCTCCGACCACGACGAGCAACCGGGCGCGGGGCAGAGGATCGACCGCCACGTCCATCGCCAAATCCGCCGCCGGGCCTTGCCTGGCAGCGCTAGCCCGTTGGGTGTCGCGTGCGTCGGCTAGCGCCTCGATCTCGGCTAGGTTGAGGTCATGGGCCCAAATCGCCTGAGCGTCTGCCAGGATTGTCGGTCCATCCGAATCCGTCGGAGGCCGCGGGGCCTGCGCCGCATCGCGGTCGACCCCCTCGCTGCCGACGGGCCAACGGGGCCCGAAACGATAGACCGCATAGAACATCAGCTTGGCCTGAAACTCAGGGACGAGGCTCACTCGTGCGGCGGCGTAGAACATGTGATGCGTCACTCGCCACGCTCGGCTCTGAAGGTCGCTATAATAACCGTGCAAGATCGAGGCATCGCGATAGCGGCCCTCGAACGGCCCGCCGATCAGGCTCCACATGACGCGCGGGACAGAAACGCCCTGAAGAGTCACCCCCACCGGAACAGGCCAATCCACCCCATCACTCGTGCGGAACGCGAACGCAGAGAGCAGATTCACCGTTTGGCCATCCGACAGTAGCGCAACCTTGGGCTGCAAACCCTGATACGACCCAAAGGTCGCTGGATCGGGCATCACGGCACCTTTGGCCGAGGCACGAGGCGCATCCCGCCACGCCAGTGATGCGACCCCCAACAAAGCCGACGACAAGGGCTGCGCCCCCGTCCCAAACGCACTTTTGACAACGGCGTCCGACATCCCCAGGACCTCGACTAACTCTGCGCGAGTTCGACTAGCAGGATCATGAAAAACCCCTGGCCAGGAAACAATGCAGCTTGGGTAACAAAAGGTCAGCCTGAAAAATCAATAAATTCAATGTATAGACGTTGGGGAATCAGCTCAGACTAACCCAATGCGGGCGTTTTTCGACCTTTCTCGGACTTTTTCATCATCCTGATAGTCGGAAGAGCCCAGATCGATCGGTTGTAAACAAGGGGAACGATAGCAGAGTAACGTGAATGTGATAGGGTGTTCCGGCAGCGGGCGATGTAGGCGTGCAGGTAGCCTTTGAGGAGATGGTGGCAAGGCATTTCGTGGGCCTTGCCGCCATTCTCGTGCAGCCGCAGCCATAGACCCCGGTTCTGGGTGAAGGCGTCCTCGACCTCCATGCGGAGGGCCGCGCCGATCCGCGCAAAGCTGAACACCATGACCCCAATCAGGGCGCGGTCGCTCAGGCCCACGGCCGTCGTGGCGTCGATGTGGTCGAGCAGCTGGCGGGCCTCGTCCGGAGCCAGGACCGGAGTCTTGCCGCGCTTCACCACGTGAGAGGGCCCGCGCACCGAGGACGTGGGATTGTGTGGCATGACCTAGCCGACCACGAGCCAGTCGAACAGCCGGCGGATCGTCGCCAGGCGCTGTTTGGCTGTCGGCGCGGATCTCGCCCGGCTCAGCGCCTCGATAAAGGCGGCGACGTGGAGCGGCTGGACGTGCGCGATCGAGGCCACTCCCCTGCCCTCGCACCAGGCCAGGAATTCGCCCACCGCACCCGCATAATCGCGGCGCGTGTAGGTGTTGCGGATCGAGGCGGCGAAGAATTCGAGGAAGCGGATTTGCGCGCGCTCACCGGTAGCGCTGACAAGGGCGGGCAATGCCGACTGCGACGTGATCGGCGAAAGCTGATTCATTGCGCACCGCCGGCCGGATTGTCCATCGCCGGCGCCGCGCCGGGGAGTCTAAGGATTGGGTTTGGATCGGCCGGGGGGAAGCTAAGGCGCGGAATCGTTTCGTTGAGGCTGGCGGCAGCCGCGGCCACTTCTGGCTCTGCCTCCGCACCATCCGCGACCGGCGGCGGGAGGAACCGGATTTCGACGGTCATGCCGCGCTCGACCCGCGCCAGAATCGATTCCAGTGCATTCTCCAGGCCCTCTCGCAGCTCATGGACGCGGCCGGCTTCACCGGGTGCCACCGGCGCTAGTTCTTCGGCCTTGGCTTGGACGGCAGTCGCAACGGTTTCGGTGATCTTATCGTCAAACAGCTTGGCGACGTCGTCGCCCGAAAAACTTTTTAGCTTAAGGGTCTCGGCTCGCACCTTGCGGATTTCTTCGATTTCCTTCCACGTGTCGAGAGCCCAACGCACCGCTTTCCCGATATGTGACGCTGTCATCATGCCGACACCCAAATAGAAGGTCGGATCAGTCGTGGAGATTTGGCGAACCTCAATCGGCTCGGCAGCACCTGTCGCGAGCTCTGAAAAAGTACGGATGATGCGCTGAATGGCGGCGAGTTCGCGCAGCAGATGTGAGAACTCATTGTCGAACAGGTCGCGGGGGATCAGAAAGCCGAGTTCTGCTTCACCTGGCTCCAGAGCCTCCTGCTCGACGCCGAGCGCCCGAAGGCCATTCAGTGTGTTGGTGAGTTGTAAAATAAACTCCGCGCGCTCTGCGAGGCGCTGGGTGACAAACTGTTGCGCCACAGCCGGCGTCATTTGGTTCGCCGCGATGGCGCCATTGATATCGTCGACAAGCTGCTCGCCAAAAAACCGCGAGGCCCCACTTTCATCAAGGCGTTTGAGCGCGGCCGGGTCGTAGCTGACCGCGAAACTCGTCATCCCATCACGCACCTGTTGCAGGGCGTTGGCCACCTCAATCTGATAAGTGCCCTCGCCCGGATTTGACGTGAAATTGACGAGCGCGTTCACTAGGTTCTGGAGCCCACCTTGCAAGCCAAGTTTCGACTCGTCCACGAGCACCCGCTCGATGGTGGACCGAAGCTTTGCTGTGTTCACGTTTCCCTCCCCCCTATCGGTGGTAATGTCCTGTATCACCGGTGGCCGGGAATCATATCAACCTGACCCTCTACAACCTGCCGAAGGTGATCGAGGGCGAGGCGCTGGACGACGTGATCAACCCGCTGATCGCCGAGGATCAGGCGGCAAGGTTG
>JAYVYH010000302.1:0-3032 GCA_043784385.1 Caulobacteraceae bacterium
GCGTCGACGCCCTGCTGCATGGCCTGAAGCTGTGGGGCGTGGCTAAGGCGGAGATCGCCGCGCTGCGCGATCTCTACCTCGCCGAGGGCTTTGCCGGCCTCTGCCGCGCCGTGGCCGACTTCTTCGAGACCCAGTCGGTGATGTTCTCAGCCAGGCCGACGGATATCGCCGTCCTGCGCACCCTTGCCGGCCAGACCGACCTGGCCTTCGCCGCCCTGGAGACCGCGATTGCGCGGGACGACGTCTATCTGCTCTTCCTCAAGGTGCTGCCCTGGTTCGATGAGCTGAACAACGATCCGCGCTGGCGGCCGCTGGTGGAAAGGGCGCGCCTGGTTCGCTGAGCGACCGAGATCGCTAGCGCCGCCCCAAGGAAATCCCAAGCTTTTTCCAAGCCTGTCCCAAACACCTTTCCCCGCGCCCGCGCCATCTTCGGCCCCGCGTCCGGACGCCTCCGGCCGCCAGCTCGGCAACGGAGAATTCCCATGAGCACCCAGCAAGTCCCGGGCGGCCTGATGAGCCTGCTGCCCATCACCCCAAGAGCCATCCTCGGCGGCCTGCTGGTCGGCATGATCGCGGCCAATATCTGGCCGCCGCTGCTCTACCAGCTGGGCGCGCCGGTCGCGGCGGCGATCGAGCTGGTCTTCCTCGGCCTCTATTTCTGGTGGTTCACCGGCGCCGCGCCCGGGGTCTGGAAGGCCCAGCGCACGGATCTCGGCCGCGGCGGCAAGCTTTCCTGCGCCCAGTGGGGCTGGGGCCTGCTGGCGGCGATCTGCTTCGCCGCCACCGTGCATTCCGCCATGATCCTGGTCTTCCGCTTCGTCCCCTTCCCGGCCGCGGCCTTCCACAGGGGCTATGATCTCTCCTTCATCCCGACCCTGCCGCTGCGCTGGCTGGCCTGCGTCGTGTCGGCGTTGTCGGCCGGGGTATGCGAGGAGATGGGCTTTCGCGGCTACATCCAGCGCCCGATCGAAAAGCGCCGTGGGGCCGTGATCGCCATCGCCATCTCGTCGGTGCTGTTCATGCTGATCCACCTGAACAAGGACTGGTCGATCTTCGCCATGACCCCGATCGTGCTGGGCGCGGGCGTGCTGCTGGGCGTGATGGCCAGGGCCGCCGGCACACTGGTCTTCAACGTGCTCGGCCATTGGATCATGGACATCGGCCTCTTCGCCTTCTGGTGGACCCAGATCGGCGGGACCTTTGCCCAGCGCCCGATCTTCGAGACCGGCGTCGACCTCAGCTTCTATGGCGAGTTCGGGCTGTTCGTGACGGTCCTGGCGCTGCTGTTGCTCTCGATCAGCCGGCTGGCCCGGCTGAGAAACCTCATGGCGGCTTGAAGCGGATCGACAGATCATCCTGGTGAAGCTGCCGGTTCGCTGGCAGCTTTGCCGTGCGGTTTCAAGCGGAAGGTTCACGGATTAGAATTGCGCCGACCATCGTGGTTCGAATTGCACGCGCTGCCTGGAGATTGAAGCATGCCTCCGGTTCAGTTTGAGGACCGCGCCTATCTGAAGCTGGCCGCCTGTCGCGATGGCGTCATGCTGTTCAATCCCCTCGATAGCTTTGTCGGCCGCTCCCTCGACCTCTACGGCGAGTTCTCCAGAGGCGAAGCGGCGGTCTTCGATCAGATTGTGGCGCCCGGCGACACCGTCCTGGACGTCGGCGCAAATATCGGCGCGCACACGCTTTGGATGGCCAGGCGGGTCGGACCGGCCGGAAGCGTAGTCGCCTTCGAGCCCCAGCGTGCTGTCTTCCAGGCCCTGTGCGCCAATATGGCGTTGAACGGCATGACCAATGTCGATGCGTATCGGGCGGCGGTCGGCGCCCAACCGGGTTACGTCACTGTGCCTCGCCTCGACCCGACGGCCGCCGCCAATTTCGGCGCCACCAGCCTGATCTGGGGCCACCCCGGCGATAAGGTGCGCCTGATGACCATCGACGAGCTTGAGCTCAGCGCCTGCCGCATGATCAAGGTCGACGTCGAAGGGATGGAGCTGGATGCCTTGAGGGGCGGAGAGGCGACGATCTCGCGCCTTCGTCCGATCCTCTATGTTGAGAACGATGGACGAGAGGCCGGCCTGATCGAATTCATTCTGAATCTGGGTTACCGCGCCTGGTGGCACCTGCCCGCCTATTTCAGCCCCGAAAACGCGCGCGGCAGCGCCGACAACGTCTTTGAACAGGGTATTTCGGTCAACATGGTCTGCGTGCACGACTCTGTTCCGGTTACCGTTTCAGGCGCCGAGCCGGTCGCCGGACCGAACGACGAATGGACCCGACCGGCGGGCGCCGCGGACAGAACGGGTGTGCCCTGTTGGTCGCGCCCGGCGCCGATCATCGCATTCTCTTAGCGGCCGCTGCATGAGGAGCTTGGTGCGACCTGTACGTGCGCGGGCCCATGAACACCGGACAGTGGCGCGCCTGACAGGACTGGAACCTGGTGACCTTTGCGTCTTGAGGCCCTAGCCGCGCGCCGCCTGCTCGACGCTTTCCAGCCGCACTGCCAGCCTTGCGATATCGTCTGCGCCCAGAGCGCCGCCAACGCCGGCGACGACGCGCCGCGCCCGTTCGGCGATCTGCGGCCGCAGCGCCGGATCATCGGTAGAGACGAGGATGTCGCCGTACGCGCGGAGCAGCCTCAGACTCACCGCCAGGTCATTCGCGGCGTAGTGGCGAATCTGATCGAACCCGGTTTCAAGCAGCTCGGGCGTGGTGATCCACGGAACGACGACCCGGACCACGTGAGGCGGCCCGGACAGGTTGGTCTCCGGCCCATCGCGGCCGATCCAGCAGATCAGTATGCGGCTCAGCTGGTCGATGCTGTTGATCGCGGTCGAGGGGTCGTTCACGGCGGGCGAGATGGCGCGCAGCGCGATGTCGACGATCTGAAGCACCCCGAACTCGACATCCTGTTGCAGGGTGCGGGTCGGGCCGATATCGACCGCCGCCCGCATCTTTTCGATGTGAGTCGGCTCAAGCCGGCTGGCGCGCGAGACCATGAACAGGGGGTAGCCCGCCGGGACGAACTGCCC
>JAYVYH010000303.1:0-7558 GCA_043784385.1 Caulobacteraceae bacterium
GCCTTCTTGCCGACCACCAGCAGCTTGACCGTCTTGCCGTCGGCGATCAGCCGGTTGATGTGCTCGCGGGCGGCGCGAACGATGGATGAGTTGAAGCCGCCGGCCAGGCCACGGTCTGAGGTGGCCACCACCACCAGCTGGTTCTGGTCCTCGCCGGTCCCGACCAGCAGCCGGGGGGCGCCCGCGCCACTGACGCCGGCGGCCAGGTTGGCGATCACCGCGGCCATGCGCTGGGCATAGGGCCGAGCGTTCTGCGCCTGGTCCTGCGCCAGGCGCAGCTTCGCCGCCGCCACCATCTGCATGGCTTTGGTGATCTTCTGGGTCGCCTTGACGCTGGCGATCCGGTTGCGAAGCTCCTTAAGGCTGGCCAAGGCTTAAGCGTCCGATCAGGCGAAGGTCGTGGCGAAGGCGTCGAGCACGGCCTTCAGCTGGCCTTCGAGGGCCTCGTCGAGCGCCTTCTTGGTGCGGATGGCGTCCAGCAGATCCTGATGGTCGCCGTGCAGCCGCGCCAGCAGTTCCGTCTGGTAGCGGCCGACGGCCGAGACCGGCAGGGCGTCCAGGTAGCCGCGCGTGCCGGCATAGAGCGAGCAGACCTGCTCCTCGACCGACTGCGGCGCATATTGCGGCTGCTTCAGCAGCTCGGTCAGGCGTTCGCCCCGGGCCAACTGGCGCTGGGTGGCGACGTCGAGGTCGGAGCCGAACTTGGCGAAGGCGGCCATTTCCCGGTATTGGGCCAGTTCGCTCTTCAGCGGTCCGGCGGCCTGTTTCATCGCGCGGATCTGGGCGTTGCCGCCGACGCGGCTGACCGAGATGCCGATGTTCATGGCCGGGCGAACGCCCTGGTAGAAGAGGTCGCTTTCCAGGAAGATCTGGCCGTCGGTGATCGAGATCACATTGGTCGGGATATAGGCCGAGACGTCGTTGGCCTGGGTCTCGATGATCGGCAGGGCGGTCAGCGAGCCCGAACCGAAGGCCTCGTTCATCTTGGCGGCGCGTTCCAGCAGGCGGGAGTGCAGATAGAACACGTCGCCCGGATAGGCTTCACGGCCGGGCGGCCGGCGCAGCAGCAGGCTCATCTGGCGATAGGCGACGGCCTGTTTGGAGAGGTCGTCATAGATGATCAGGGCGTGCATGCCATTGTCGCGGAACCATTCGCCCATGGCGCAGCCCGAGAACGGGGCCAGGAATTGCAGCGGCGCCGGCTCGGAAGCGGTGGCGGCGACGACGATGGTGTAGTCGAGGGCGCCGCGCTCCTCCAGGGTCTTGACGATCCGCGCCACGGTGGAGCGCTTTTGGCCGATGGCCACATAGACGCAATACAGCTTGGCGCTCTCGTCGGTGCCGGCGTTGATCTGCTTCTGATTGAGGATGGCGTCGATGGCCACGGCGGTCTTGCCGGTTTCGCGGTCGCCGATGATCAGTTCGCGCTGGCCCCGGCCAATCGGCACCAGCGAGTCGATGATCTTCAGGCCGGTCTGCACCGGTTCATGCACCGACTTGCGGGGGATGATGCCCGGCGCCTTGACGTCCACCCGGCGGCGCTCGGCCACATTGGTGATCGGACCTTTGCCGTCAATCGGCTCGCCCAGCGGATTGACCACCCGGCCCAGCAGGCCCTTGCCCACCGGCACGTCGACGATTTCGCCGAGGCGGCGAACTTCATGGCCCTCGGAAATCTCCGAGTCGTTGCCGAAAATCACGATACCGACATTGTCGCGTTCGAGATTGAGGGCCATGCCCTTCACGCCGGCGGAAGGAAACTCCACCATTTCGCCGGCCTGGACTTGGTCGAGGCCGAACACCCGGGCGATGCCGTCGCCGACGGAGAGCACCTGACCGACGTCGGAAACATCGGCTTCAACGCCGAAATTGGCGATCTGGCTTTTTAGGATATCGGAAATTTCCGAGGCGCGAATGTCCATGGATCTGTCTTAGGCTCTCTTAAGGGCGAACTTCAGGGAATCGAGCTTCGACTTGAGCGAAGCATCATAGAGGCGAGACCCGACGCGCACCTTGACGCCGCCGAGAATGGCGGGGTCGACGCGGGTCTCGATTTCGGGATCCTTGCCGAGCGCCGTACGCAGGGCCGCAGCGAGGCTCGCCGTCTGTGCATCGGTGAGCGGTATAGCGGTCACCACCTGGGCGGAGACCGAGCCGCGGCGGGCGGCGGCCAGGCGTTGGAACGCCTTTATGATGCCTTCCAGCGCCAGGGTGCGCCGGTTGGCGGCCAGCAAGCCGAGAAATTTACGGGTGGTGACGCTGAGCTCGGCCTTTTCGGCGATAGCCGCGAGGCCCTTGGCTTTGTCCGCGGCGGTGAACTTCGGCGAACTGAACAGGGTGCGCAGATCGGCGCTGGACGCCCGCATGGACTCCAGGGCCTTGAGGTCCGCCTCCACCGCCGGAAGCATATTGGTCTCTATCGCGAGATCGAACAGAGCCTGCGCATACCGCGCGCCCACGTCCGTCGCATTGGGATCATCCGCCACGTCAAAACCGCCTGAGTGTCATCATTATGCCGGCGCCAGGAATTCCAGAACCGACCTAAAAGCTTGAATTCGCCCGAGAATCCACGGGGTCTGGGGAGACTGGGTGGCCCCCTCGCCGCAAGCCGCGCGCCTGATACCATGCGATGTGCGGCGCCGCAACCAGAGCGGACGAGCCGGAATGTCGCGCCGCGTACAATTGGAGCGGAAGTCGCACTCCCGGCGGGGCGGCGAGGGCGGCCCGCGATTTCGAAGGGAAAGTTTTTGCGGAAACACCAATATCGCCCTTGTTCACCGTTGATGCGGTGGCCGCCCCATCGTCTGCGGACGATTCTGCGGACGATGCGGCGAATAGTGGTGGGACCATTTCTGTCGGGCCTGACCGAACTCATGCCAAGGCACTCGCACTCATACCAATCCCGCGCGGCGATAAGTTCCGGTCGCGCGACCGCTCCTGTTCGAAATGCGCCAAGCAATTCTCCAGTTCTACCCGTTGCGCGTCGGGGAGCTGTATGTCGCCGTCCGCCAGACTGTTCCAGAGCCGCCCGATCACAGCCAAGCGTTCGGGCGCGCTCAAATTATTGATGTCATCGAGGGCCAAGGTAGGCATGCGGCCAAACTATGCCGTCGGGCTCTGAATTGAAGGCGGTCGGCGCGCGCGGGCCGCGACATGCCGGGGAGCCTTAACGAGACTCTGACCCAAACCCGCTCATTTCGCGATCCAGGTCTCGTCGCCCGCCAAGATGTACCACACTATAAAGCCACCAACGGTCCGTGCCGGCTCGTAGACAATCACCCAGGGCCAAACGGAGAAGGTGCGGGGGCCCTCATCCAACTCAGGCCGAATCCGACCCATCCCCGGGTTCTGAGCGACCAACCCCAGGTGTCTTGTCGATCCGGCGACGGCTTCAACGCGATCAAGACCGGCGTCACTTGCGACCGAACCAAACAGGACGTCGAGATCGCGATCAGCCGCGAGTGTTTTGACGATCGGCGACCGCGCCACGACTCGCGAGGATCAACCGGGCCAATGGCGGCGTCGACCGTCCTGGAAGATGGCCTCAATGCCGCAAGTGGATCGAACACCGCTGGCAAGCTCCGCCCTGGATTGGCGAATGGAGGCGTCCAGGGCATCGCGATTACGCGCGATGAAATCGCCAGCATCGCCCTGACGGACGTGGTCGGTGTCGACGGAAATCCCGGTTGCGACAGGCAACACGTTCGACGCTCGAATGAACATCTAGAAGCCCAGCATGGAATCAGGGCGTTTTCTTGGAACCCACGATCCGGCCCGTCTTGGTGTCAAGCTTCACCCGTTGTTTGGTAATCGGGTTATTGACCTGTACGCGGGTCGGACTGGGTTGAGATCGGGTGTCGGTGGACATGACGATCAAACGTTCCAGCGAGCCAAAATACAAATTCCGTCGATCGAAAGTCCGGCGGTGAATGTCGTCGGTATACCGCCGACACTCGATCCCAACGCCCGAAGCGACCGGAGGGCATAGCGGAAATAATCGCTATCGACGTACACTTCGATGAGGCCCCACCCACCCCCTCAGTACCACCCCGCCGCCCTCAGCGCCTGGGCGTAGGTGCGGCTGACCGGAGCGACGGCGCCGGTCTTCAGGGTCAGGCTGGCGCGGCCATTGCCGCGCTCGGCGCCGACCACCGCGTCCCTGGCCACCCACCAGGAGCGATGGACCTGGGCGCCCTCCAGCCCCTCCAACTCGCCCAGCGCGTCGGTGAGGCGCATCAGGATGATGTCCTGGCCTCGGCTGGTGTGCAGGCGCAGATAGTGGTCCTCGGCCTGGACAGCGTGCAGATCGCCGCCGCGCAGTTTCGGCGGCAGCCGTTCCAGGAACAGGGCCGTGGGCGGAGCGTTTGGCGCGGCGCCCGGCCGGGCGTGGGTCTGGAGCGGCACGCGCTGGGTCAGCACGGTGATGGCCAGCATGGCCAGGGTGACCAGCAGCACCGGCGGTCCATAGCCCAGCAACCGATCCGGTCTCAGGCCGCCCATGAAGACAAGGCCCGACGCCGCCCAGACCACCACCGTCTGGGGCGGTGTCATTACCACGGTCACCAGCAAAGCCCACAGCCACGGGCGGCGTTCGAACAGGTCCAGCCGAACCGCCACCCGCACGACGATATTGGCCAGGACGGTCCCAGCCGTCATCAGGCCGAGCCAATAGGCAAGACTGGTCCAGAACGGCGCGCCGCCCGTGCCGAACGGGCCGACCAGGGTCATGAACAGCCCGCTGGCCAGAACGACCGCGCCCTGGCGCCAGACGTCGAAAACCCTGCCCGTTGGCGAAGCGCCAGGCGCGCGGCGTGTCAGGTGGCGAAGCCGCGCCGCCCAGTCACGTCTTCGTGGCTGCGTGGCCTCAGGTCTTTGCATACAAGGCCGCCATCCGATCCACGTTCAACGCAAGCAGGCCCCTCGATGACACGCACGCCCTTCATGTCAATTGCCGCATGGCCGCTGGTCCTGGCCCTGGGCCTGGGCGCGGCACCGTTCGCCAACGCCGCGTCGCTGATCATCACCTTCCAAGGCATCAAGACCCGGTCGGGTGCGGTGATGGTGGCGCTGGCCGGCAGTCCCGAGGCCTACGGTGGCAAGGCGCCGCCGGCCGGGCAATCGCGGCTGAATGTCACCGGCCCCATGGTGGAGGCGAGATTTCAGGACCTGGAGCCGGGAACCTATGCGGTGCGTGCGTTTCACGACCTCAACGGCGACGGTAAGCTGAACACCAATCCGTTCGGCATCCCCACCGAGCCCTACGCCTTTTCCGCTGACGCCCGCGGCGGCATGGGTCCGCCAGCCTGGGACGCCGCCGCGTTCGAGATCAAGGCTGGCGACAACCACCAAACCATCGACATCGACTAGGTCCAACCTCACACCCTCCACGGAGCACACACCCCATGAACCGCCGTCTTGTTCTGCGCCAGATGTCCGGCCTCGCCATCGGCGCGCTGCTGACCCCAGAGATCGCCCAGGCGGCCAGCCAGCTGGCGGTCGGGGCGGCGCTGGGCGTCGACTGGGGCCTGGCCTTCGCCGACCTGGACGCCGACGTGGCGCCGGCGCCCATGCGGCTGGTGTCGGGAACCGCGCCGGCGGGACTGGCCGGCAGCCTGTATCGCAACGGCCCGGGCAAGTTCCGCCGGCCGGGCGGGTCGGTCGATCACTGGTTCGACGGCGACGGCCTGATGCGGGCGTTCCGGATCAAGGACGGCGAGGCGACCCTGGCCGCGCGGTTCATCGACACGCCCAAGCGCCGCGCCGACATCGCCGCCAGCGCGGTGGTGACGCCGGGCTTCGGCACCAGGGCGCGTCCGGGCGCGCTGGTAGGCACGAACGACGACACCAACGCCGCCAATATATCCGTCATGCCCATCCAGACCGGGTCTGGAGGCTCGGAGCTGTGGGCGCTGTGGGAAGCCGGGTCGCCAACCGTAATCGAAGCGAGCGATCTGTCGACCAGGGGCATGAAAACCCTGCGCCCGGACCTGGCCCATATGCCGTTTCTGGCCCATCCGCGCCAGGAACCGAACGGCGACATCTGGAACCTGGGGGTGTCGGGGGAAAAAGCCGTGGTCTGGCGGCTGGCGACGGACGGCACGCTGATTTCCGCCGATGTGATCGAGCTGCCCGCCGCCAGCTATGTGCATGATTTCACGGCCACCCAGCGGCATCTGATCATCATTCTGCAGCCACTGATCCAGGACACGGCCACCCTGCCCTATATCGACGGTTTCACCTGGCGGCCGAAGGAAGGCACGCGGATCCTGGTGATCGACAAGGCCGACCTGGGGTCTCGGCGCATCTATGAACTACCGGCCCTGTTCGCCTTTCATTATGGAGCCGCCTGGGCCGAGGCCGGCGGAACGATACGCTTCGACGCCTGCGTCAGCGCCGACCCCAGCTTCGCCACGCGCGGCGCGCGCGAGGTGCTGAAGGGCGAGTGGACGCCGACGCCGCCACCGGTGCTTAGCCTGATCACCCTGTCGCCAGACGGCCAGGCGAAGGTGGAGCGCACCCCGGTGGTAGCGGAGTTTCCACGCAACGACCCGCAACTTTCGGGCTGGCCGCGCGCCCACACCATCCACGCCACCGCCGACGGCGGCGGGCCGCTGTTTCACGGCCTGGCGACCCACAACTGGAAGACCGGCGCCTCGGATAGTTTCGATTTCGGCCACGCGCACATGGTCGAGGAAGCAGTGTTTGTGGCGCGACCGGAGGCCAAGGGCGAGCTGGACGGCTGGCTGCTGGCGCCCAGCGTCAACTTAGCGGCCAAGGCGACCGAACTGCATGTGTTCGACGCGCTACACGTCGCCAACGGCCCGCTGTGCAGCTGGCGGGCCGAGGTTGCCCTGCCCGTCAGCCTGCACGGCGCGTTCGTGGTTTCATAAGCGTTCGGATCGTGGTTGAAAGCACGTTAGAGGAGACACCTATGAGTGACACACTGGGGTCGATCGACCCGACACGGCCGCAGTTCGAGGCTTTCAAGGCTCTGCCGCGGGACCGGCCGATCCATATGCTGAACCTGATCCGCCTGCGGCCGACGGCAGACTATCCTGAGAACCATGCCAACCATGGCAAGGGGATGACGGGTCTGGATGCCTATCGCGCTTATGGGCGGACCAGCGCCGAGGTGTTCGCCAGGGTGGGCGGTAAGCAGGTCTGGGTGGGCCGGCCGGAGGCGATGTTGACCGGTCCGACTGACGAACGCTGGGACCTGGCGTTCATCGCCGAGTATCCCAGCGCCGGGGCCTTTCTGGCGATGGTGACCGATCCGGCCTACCGCGACCATGTGAAGCACCGCACCGCCGGGGTGGCAGACAGCCGCCTGATCCGTATGGCGCCGATAGAGCCCGGAGAAGGGTTCGGCGAATAGCGATCGGTCCGCAACCCTAGGCTTTCTCGCGCATTCCGGTTTACGCGGGTTGATTTGCGGCGACTCGAACACATGTTCGAAGTTCCGCGATGTTGCTTCGCGGCTCAATCTGGGGTTTGAGAAGTTCCTGGCAGCGAAACGACAAGAGGCGGGTTCGCCGCGTGTCACCGTCGCGCGCCGGAT